>NZ_JBSFPX010000080.1:0-29978 GCF_053588415.1 Mycobacterium sp. NPDC003449 | reverse complement strand
AGACGCAAAACTGCACCAAAACCCCGGATTTGGTGCAGTTTTGCGTCTGCTCGCGCAGGAAGGTGGGCTACTTCAGGCAGCTGCCCGCGTCGACCGGCAGCGTCACGCCCGTGATATAGCGCGCCTCCTCGGAGGCCAGGAACAGCACGGCGTTGCTGATGTCGACGGCCTCGACCCACGGGATGGGCAGGGTGTGGAACAGCTGGCAGATCGGGGCCATATCGTCGGGGCCCGGGTTCTCCAGGTCCGGGCGGAACATCTTGAAGGTGCCCTCGTTGTGCAGCATCGGCGTCGCCACGTGGGTGGGGTGCACGGTGTTGACCCTGATGTTGTGCTGACCTAACTCGACGGCGAACCCGCGCATCAACCCGACCACACCGTGCTTGGCGGCGACGTAGTTGCCGCAGTGCGGGTACGCCTTGAGCCCGCCCACCGAGCTGGTCAGCACGATGGAACCGCCACGGCCGCCGGAGATCAGGTGGGGGACACCGGCTTTGACCGATTTCCACACCCCGGACAGGTTGATGTCGATCATCTCGTCCCAGTCCAGTTCGCTGGTCTGGTCCAGGGTGTCGCCGCCGTTGCCGATGCCGGCGTTGGCAACGATGATGTCGAGCCTGCCGAGCTGCTCGACGCCGCTGTCCACGGCGGTCTTGATCGCCGCCGCGTCACGGACGTCCACCTCGGCGGTGACGACGCGCCGGTCCAGTCCCTTGATCAGGTTCGCGGTCTCGGCCAGGTCATCTGAGGTCGAGGCGGGGATCGCGGTTTCGGTGCCGGGCCGGATCGGCCCGCAGATGTCGATCGCGATGATGTCTGCGCCCTCCTGGGCCAGCCGCACCGCGTGGCTGCGTCCCTGGCCGCGGGCCGCGCCGGTGACGAATGCGACCTTGCCTTCCACCCGTCCAGACATTGGTTACCTCATCCTGTAGCTCGTGAATCGTTGCGTCTTCGGCGATAGTCTGTGCACCTGCTCAGCACTCTGTTACGACTCTGTCACCGGCCCACCTATTGTGTCAACGGCGGACTCGTTTTGGGCAATTTGTACTCTTCGCTTACAAGAATCTAATTCTCAGCAAGTGCGGTTCCAGTCCGGGGTAAGAGACCTTCGCAGCGGGACGGGGCGGGCGGGCATCTCGGTGTCTGTCCCCTGTGAGCGGCGCGGCCTGCGCACGCGGCGCAACCTCGACGGAGGGGTCCGGCGTTCGGGCGGTGTGACGTCACCATGGGCGGAGACCGCCTCGCCGGGCCGGCGCAAGGGCGATTCTTCTGGGGTGAGAGGAAAATTCTCGGCTAGCTGGCGGTGAACCCGTTGGCGCAGAAATCCCAGACTTCGTCGGCGGTGATCGGATGGGTCGAGGCGTCGTCGCTGCCGCCGTTGTACTGGGCGACGAACATGACGGTCTGCATCGCCATCGCGGCCATCCGACGCGGGTTGACCCCGTCGCGGAGCACGCCGGCCTCCGATGCCTCCTCCATGAGCTCGGTGAGCAGCGCCAACAGCGGTGCGTGCGCGACCTTCACCTCGGAGGGATGGGAGACGAGCAGCCGCGGCGCGAAGTCGGTGAACAGTGGGCGCTGGGCGGCGGGATCGGGTCGCGAGGATTCGAAGAGCAGCTGAATCGCCACTTTGAGCCGCTCCAGGGGATCCTCATGGCTCGCGGTGGCCGCGCGGATCTGATCCGCCGAGCGGCTCAGGGCGTCTTCGAACAGGGCTAGCAGCAGCTCATGCTTACCGTCGAACTGCAGGTAGAAGCTGCGCAGCGACTGCCGTGAGCGGTCGACGACCTCTTGGACGGTGAAGTCGGTGCTGCCCTTTTCGATGATGATCGCCTGCGCCGCGTCCAGGAACCGCTGCACGCGTTGCGCGGCGCGGAGCTTGGCGGTTTTGATCGACCGTTCGACTGCCCGCTGCTTCCATGCGGGTTCTTCGCCAGCGCTGGTCACAGGCGGCTCAGATGCGTGTCGGGTCGGGAGAACATGAACTGACTGTACCGGAGAACGTCTTGCCATAGTGGTGTCAGACCCCCTCTCGGTCACCGTGTCGGAGATTGTAACTTTCTCACTGTGAGAATAGTATTCTCATGCCGGGAATTATAAAAGCTCTTCGGGAAGAGGGCATTGCGTCGTCACCGAGCCCCGCCGCGCGAACGGTTGCCCGGAAGGACAACCCGATAGACAGGGAGTAATCGACGTGTACATCGACTACGACGTCGCCGATGCGGTCGCCACCATCACCCTCAACCGGCCCGAGGCGGCCAATGCGCAGAATCCGGACCTGCTCGACGAACTCGACGCCGCATGGACCAGGGCGGCCCAGGATCCCGACGCCAAGGTGATCGTCCTGCGCGCCAACGGAAAGCATTTCTCGGCCGGCCACGATCTGCGCGGCGGCGGTCCGGTGCCCGACAAGATCACCCTGGAGTTCATCATCGAGCACGAGGCCCGGCGCTACCTGGAGTACACCCTGCGCTGGCGCAACGTGCCCAAACCGTCGATCGCCGCGGTGCAGGGCAGATGCATATCTGGTGGTCTGCTGCTGTGCTGGCCGTGCGACCTCATCGTGGCCGCCGACGACGCGATGTTCTCCGATCCGGTGGTGCTCATGGGGATCGGGGGTGTCGAGTACCACGGCCACACCTGGGAACTGGGTCCGCGAAAGGCCAAGGAGATCCTGTTCACCGGCCGCGCGATGACGGCCGAGGAGGTCGAGCGCACCGGCATGGTCAATCGGGTGGTACCGCGGGCACAACTCGACGAGCACACCCGCGAACTGGCCCGCCAGATCGCCGCGATGCCGTCGTTCGCGCTACGCCAGGCCAAACGTGCGGTCAACCAGACGCTGGACGTGCAGGGTTTCTACGCCGCGATCCAATCGGTGTTCGACATCCACCAGACCGGGCACGGCAACGCGCTCAGCGTCGGCGGCTGGCCGGTACTGGTCAACCTCGACGATATGAAGGCGAATATCAAGTAGCGTGCAGTTGTGAGCGGCCCACGGCGTGCGAGCGCCGACCGCCTCGCAGCGCATTACGCGGTCCGGCTGACGCTGGCGCATCTGACTGCCGCGGCCGCGGTCCTGCTGGTGATCGTCTCCCTGTCCGGCAACACCGTCGGTGATGCCCGTGACCTGCTCACCACCAAGAACCTGATCGGATTCATTGTCTTGGTGGCATTTTCGGCCGCACTGGACGCGGTCCTCGGTGTCATCAACATGCGTCCGACATTCCGCTGGTTCGCCACCGGCGAGGAACCCACGCCCGCGCAACGTACTGCCGCGGTGCGTATCCCGGTCCGCCAGACCGCGGTCGAGTTCACCGTCTGGGCCGTCAGCGGCGCGGTGTTCATGGTGCTCAATCTCGATGCCCGCGGTGGAGTCGCCTATGTGATCGGCGGGTCCATCCTGTTCGGCGCGATGATCACTGCATGCGTCGGGTTCCTGATCACCTCAAGGACGTTGCGGCCGATGATCGCGGCCGCCATGAAGGATTCGGCTGATCGGATCCGGCTGCCGGGGGCGTTGGGACGCCTGATCTACGTCTGGGTGCTATTCACCGCGGTGCCCAGCGTCGGGATCGCGGTGATCGTGCTGGCCAGGTCCAACGGTTGGTTCCTGCAGTCGTCGGCCTCGATCGACACTCCCATCCTGGTGATGGCGGGGGTCGCGGTGCTGCTGGGATTCGTCGCCACCATCCTGGTGGCGCGGTCGATCTCGGATCCGATTCACGAGGTGGTCGTGGCGATGACCGAGGTGGCCAAGGGCAGGGTCGACGCATCGGTGGCGGTCTATGAACCGTCCGAGATCGGGCGCCTACAGGCCGGATTCAACCGGATGGTGGCCGGTCTGGCCGAACGTGAACGCCTGCGTGATCTGTTCGGTCGATACGTGGGGGTCGACGTGGCCCGCCATGCGCTGCAGCAGCAGGGCGGGGCGATCAGCGGCGACGTCCGTGAGGTCGCGATCCTCTACATCGACCTGGTGGGGTCGACGGCGCTGGCCGCGTCGAGGCCGCCGGACGAGGTGGCTCAGCTGCTCAACGGATTCTTCCGGATCGTCGTCGACACCGTGGAGCACCACCACGGCCTGATCAACAAGTTCGAGGGCGATGCCGTCCTCGCCGCATTCGGGGCCCCGCTGGCACTGGACAATCCGGCGTCCTCGGCCATGGCGGCCGGCCGGGCGCTCATCCCGCGGCTTCTCGCGCTGCCCGATGTCGAGTTCGGCGTGGGGATCTCCTATGGGGCGGTGTTCGCCGGCAATATCGGCGCCGAGAACCGATACGAATACACGGTCATCGGTGACTCGGTCAACGAGGCGGCCCGGCTCGCCGACCATGCCAAGGACCGGGAGTCCGCCGTGTTGTGCTCGGGGAGCGCCCTGGCGTGTGCCGACGCCGACGAGGGGCAGCATTGGGTGGTGCGGGGATCGACGGTGCTACGGGGGCGCTCTACGGCGACGGTATTCGCCGAACCTCTCACCTGATCCGCGCGAGCAGACACGCAGGTACCCGGAAAACGCCATTTCGGGGTACCGCCGTGTCTGCTCGGCGGGGGACGGTTACAGCTGGGCCAGCCGCGGAGCCGATCCACGGGCGCGCAGCCCCGCGCCTGCGCGCCGGGTGAGCTCACGTGAACTTCCCAGGATCGCGTCGAGCACCACCACCCGTTCGATATGGCGGTGCAGATCGTGTTCGGCGGTGAACCCGATTCCGGCGAGCACCTGCTGGCAGTTCCTGGCCGCGGCCAGCGCCGCCTTGCCCGCGGCGGCCTTGGCCAGAAGTGCGGTCAGATCGGGATTGTCGGCACCCGGCAGGGTCAGGGTCGCCTCGGCCCCTTCGATCGCCACCAGGGTCTCGGCCAGTCGGTGGCGCACCGCCTGGAACGACGCGATGGGTTTACCGAACTGCACCCGGTCCAGAGCGTGACGACGGGCCAGGGCCAGCATCGCCCTGGCCGAACCGATCAACCACCAGGCCACGGCCACCCGAGCCTCGGCCAAACGCAACAGATCGCCCTCGTTCACCCGGCGCAGTGGCAATCCGCCGAGTACGTCGAGTGGCGTGGAATTGTCGAGTACCCACTGGTCGATTTCATCTGCCGCGGGCCGCTCCCACACCACCTGGATCCCGCCCGCGTAAGGGAGCACCGGTAGCCCATCGGGCGGCCGTCGCGAAGACTGTAGCACGACGTCGTTGAGAACCGATGCGTGCGAACCTGTTTCGCCCAGCAACCGAAATACCAGTGCGATCGCTTGGTCGGGCGTTTCGGAGAGCATGTCGGCCCAGCCCAGTTCGGTCAGTGCCGCATCAAGGTCCGGGCCGGACTTCGCGAGCATGGTCTTGCGCAGCCCGTCTTCGAGCAGGTCGAGATCAGAGTTTCCGGCCACGTTCACTCCTTCCCGAGGTCCAGCAGGCGACGGGCGATGATGTTGCGCTGAACCTCCGCGGTGCCGCCGTAGATGGTGGCCGCACGCGAGTACAGGTATTCGGTGCGCCACGGGCCACCGTCGAGTTCGACGACACCGGGCAACAGATCCCGTGCCGCGTCGTAGAGCCGTTGTTCGGCGCCGGCCAGCAGTACCTTGTCGATCGAGGTGTCCGGGCCCAACTTCTGTCCGTCGGCCAGCCGGTGCTGGGTGGCCCTGGACCGGCACCGCAGGGTGTGCAGGGCCAGATAGGCCTCACCCATATCGGTGTCGACCGCCTGGCCGAGACTTTTGACCTCGCCGATCAGCGCGTCGAACCGCGAATACAGGTACGCGATCCGCTGCCAGAAACAGGTCGACCTTTCGTAGGGCAGCAGGTCCATCGCCAGCTGCCAGCCGTCGCCCGGCATCCCGAGCATCCGGCTCGCGTCGACGGCGACGTCGTCGAAATACACCTCGCAGAACTCGTCGACGCCGTGCATCGTCTGCAGCGGGCGCACGGTGATGCCTGGGGTGTCGAGATCGACGAAGAACGCAGAAATGGCTTCATGATCCGGCGTCGACGCGTCCCCGGTGCGGGTCAGCAGGATGCACCGGTGCGAGTACTGGGCGAAGCTGGTCCACACCTTCTGCCCGTTCACCACCCACTTGTCGCCACGCTGCTCGGCGCGTGTGGTCAGCGACGCCAGATCGCTACCCGACCCCGGCTCGGAAAAGCCTTGGCACCACTGCTCTTCACCGCTGAGGAGTTTGGGCACCATCTCGGCGGCCAGTTCCGCCGGGGCGTAGTCGATCATCGTCGGCGCCAGCACCTCGAGCATGGAGTACGGCCCCGGTTCGGCGAGTCTGCGGCCCACCACCTCCTCGCCGACGATGGCCCGCAGGATGTCCGGGCCACCAAGTCCGCCGGCATGTTCGCGCCAGCCGTACCGGCTCCAGCCGGCCTCGTACAGTGCGGCCTGCACCCTGGCGAACTGGCGCATATGGCCGGCGAGGGTGTGGTCGTCGGGTGGGGTCAGGTCATTGCGGTCCAGCCAGGCCCGCAGCTCGGTGCGGAATGTGGCGGGTTCGTGCAGGTCGGTCACGCTGTGGGCCGTCCGATCGCATGAGGTTTGCCGTGATCGTGCGCACCGCTGCGGCGGATGAACGTCATGGCGCGGGTCCGTAGCCGCCAGCCTTCGGCCGTGCGCAGGTAGGTGTCGTTGTAGTAGCCGATCCGCATATCGTGCGCGGAGTGCTCGATGAAGCACAGCGGCTGGGTGCCGGTTGCGGCGTCCGGATTGTCGGCGTCGAAGGTCACCAGCGCGGTTCCGGTCATGAACAGGCCCTTCGGCGCGGCGTCGACGAGAACCGGGAAGCGTTCCAGTGCATAGGTTTCGCCGAAGGCGCTGTAGGTGCCGTCGGGGGTGAACACCGAGACAAGGCCCTCGATGTCACCCTGCGTGATGGTCACGGCATAGCGGGCCAGCACCTGCTGGATCTCGACGAGATCGTCGGTCCTATTCGCGCTCATGGGCGTACTCATTCCTGTAGACCTTACCGCCCTTCATTACAAATTTCACATCTCTTGTAACGTTGATGTCCTGCAGTGGATCGCCGGGCACCGCGATGATGTCGGCCAGCAGACCCTCGGCCAGCCGGCCCCGGTCGGTGGCGTTGATCAGGTCGGCGGCGACGACGGTGGCCGCGCGCAGTACCGCGGCGGGCGGCATGCCCCACTCGACGAGTGTGACCAGCTCATCGGCATTCTTCCCGTGCGGGATGGCCGGGGCGTCGGTGCCGACGGCGATCTTCACGCCGGCCTCGTAGGCCGCCTTGATCGACGTCTCGGCTTTCGGGAACATCTCGGCTGCCTTGTCCTGCAACACTTTGGGGGCTTTCGACACATCCATGGCCTGGGCCAGTCGCCGGGTCGTCACCAGGAAGCGGTCGTGCTCGACGAGCATCGCGATGGCCTCGGCGTCCATCAGGAAACCGTGTTCGATGCAGTCGATACCGCAGGCCACCGCATGCTTGACGGCTTCGGCGCCGTGGGTGTGCGCGGCCACCCGCAGGCCCCTGCGGTGCGCCTCGTCGACGATGACCCGCAGCTCCTCATCCGAATAGTGTTGTGCGCCTGCTTCACCGGTCAGCGACATGACGCCACCCGAACAGCACACCTTGATCAACTGGGCGCCGTGTTTGATCTGGTAGCGCACCGCCTTGCGGATCTCGTCGACCCCGTTGGCGATGCCCTCCTCGATCGTCAGCTCGAGTACACCCGGCATGAACGCGGCGAACATCGTCGGGTCCAGATGCCCACCGGTCGGCGTGATGGCATGTCCGGCGGGCACGATGCGCGGCCCTTCGATCCAGCCGGCGTCGATCGCCTTGCCGAGCGCCACGTCGAGCAGGTATCCGCCGGTCTTGACGAACAGGCCGAGATTGCGCACCGTGGTGAATCCGGCCCGCAGCGTGCGGCGCGAGTTGCCGACCGCCCGCAGCACCCGGGTCGGCGGGTCATCCTGCACCTGGGACAGGCCGGGGTTCTCACCCCGCCCACCCATGAGCAGATTGACCTCCATGTCCATCAGGCCGGGCAGCAGGATGGCGTCGCCCAGATCGAGCACAGTCGATGACTCCGCTTCGACCTCCCCGCCGATTCCGACGATGCGGTCACCCTCGACACGGACGATGCCGGGGCGACGAATCTCCCCGGCATCGACGTCGAGCAGACCCGCGGCTTTGAGGGTCAGCACGTCTGTCACCGCTAGACCACCGGCTCCTTGACCAGCTGGATATAGGCCGCGCCGCTGTCGAGCACGCGGGGCTGCTTCCACACCTCGATCGGGAAGCTCACCATCACGATCGACTGTCCGAGATGCACCAGCGCCTTGGCGTCCTCGGGCATCCCCTTGAGCGGGAATCGGGCGTCGACATACACCATGATGTCCTCGAGCCGTTCCATGCCGGCATCATAGAGTTCCTGCATCTCTTCCATCGACGAGTTGAGCCGCTTCGAGTAGCGCTCCTCCTCGGTGGGCAGGCACCAATCGGCGAACCGCTCCAGGTCGGCGAACTCGGCTGGCAACTTAGACATTTGCGGACTCCTTCGCGATCGTGGAGTGAGCGGCCCCGTTGCCGTTGTTCGCCGCTTGGGCTTCCTTGTACCGGTCCACGTACCGGTGGGCGGTGTGGTGCAGGTGGCGCAGCAGGATCTCCTGGTCGCACAACGGGAATTCGGTGACCGCCCTGGTGCCGATCTGGGTCTGGGTGGCCTCAAGCGTGTTGGCGTCCTGGAACGCGTATTCCTTGAACGTCACCGCGGCCAGCTCCTGGGACAGCCGTTCGCGCAGGTTCTTCGGCGGCACGAAATACAGGTCGGCCTCGAAGATATGGGTGTCCACACCGGTCGGCCAGTAGTTGTAGGTCAGGTACCAGCCCGGCACCCAGAAGAGCAGGGTGAAATTCGGGAAGAATTCGAACGAGTCCTGACCCCACGTCTTGTGCCGGCCGGGATTGATCGCTGGCGGCAACTCGTCGGGCAGGATGCCCTTGATGGCGGGGCGATCCCACGGACCGAACAGGCCACTGTGCAGGATACGTTCGATGGGCTTGACCATCTTCAGATCCTTGGGCGGGCTCATGCCGCCCCAGGACGAGATCATCGAGTGATCGCCCTTGATGTCGTAGTGCAGCGCCTCGAAGCCGAACTTGGCCAGTTTCTCGGCCTCCTCCTTCTCCGCCTGCTTCATGTGCAGGATCGGCGCGTGGTAGAACTCGACGAACGCGTCGATGAACAGCTTCCAGTTGGCCTTGATCTCCGAGCGGTAGCTGTAATGCTCGGTCATCTCATGGAACGGGTAGCCCTTGAGGCCCTGACCGAACTCGCCCAGGTACTCCTCGAGCGACACCGCGTCATCGTCGAAGTTGACGAAGATGAAGCCCTCCCATACCTCGCAGCGCACCGGCTTGAGCGGGTAGTCGGCCTTGTCGACGTCGAAGAACTCCTGCTCCTGCTGAATGAACGTCAGGTCGCCCTTGAGGTCGTAACGCCAGGCGTGGTATTTGCAGACGAACTGCCGGCAGCTGCCCGAAACCTCTTCGCCGGGATAGTCGTTCCACACCAGCTTGTTGCCGCGGTGGCGGCACATATTATAGAACGCCCGGATCTGCTCGCCGTCGTTGACGATGATGATCGAGGTGCCGGGCCCGACCGACGGCAGCTCGCGCGTGATGTATCTGCCCTTCCTGGGAACCAGCTCCACCCGGCCCATCTGAAGCCAGGTCTTGCGGAAGATGGCCTGCTGCTCCAGCTTCCACTGCTCGGGATCGATCGAATCCTCGTAGTTGACCGGACCGGTACCCAGTTCGGGCCAGTTCTCGGTCCAGCTGCCGACATCCGGCTTCGGGAAAAACGCCACGTGTCTATCCTCTTTCTCCAGTGCCGGATTCCGGCTCGATGCCAAAGGTGTTGTAGGCCATGGCCATCAGGCCGTAGCCGCCGACGGTGAAAACCAGGTCCATGCGCTGGCGCTCGTCGAACGTCTCGCTCAGTGCCGCCCATGTCGGATCAGCGATCAGGGACTGCCCGTCCAGTTCGTCGACGGCGTCGAGGACAGCCTGGTCGACGGGGTCGGCGGCCTCACCGCGTTCGATACCGGCGATGTCGTCATCGGTGAGCCCTTCGGCCTTTCCCATGATGACGTGGTGGGCCCATTCGTATGCGCAGCCGCGACGGTGGGCGATCCGCAGGATCGCCAGCTCGCGGGCCCGCGGGTCCAGCGTCGAACGGAACAACAGATGATTGCTGAACCGCAGGAACGCCTTGGTCAGCTGCGGGTGGCGGGCGAGAGTGGACAGCGCCGTCCCGGCTCCGTCGGGATTGAGTCGTTCCTCGGGGAGCATGACCGACAGCGCCCGTCGCACCTCCTCGTCCCACTCGGCGGCGGGCAATGGGGCCAGACGCACCTGCGGTCTCCTCTCGGCTGGCAGCCTGCGACTCTCTACGGTGAGAATTAGGTTCTCATTTTCGCCTAACAGGTTTCCACCTTTTTCTCGAATGGTCAATGCCGGGGCCGGTGTTCTCCTCCTGACCAGGGTGATTGTGCTCGTCAGGGCCATCACACGTTGATTCTCGGTAGACGAGAAGCTAGTTTTCTGAAGTAGAGAACACGGTGACCTGGAGGGGCCATGAACAAAGACGACATGATTCTGATCAGCGTGGACGACCACATCATCGAGCCACCCGACATGTTCAAGAACCACCTGCCGGCGAAGTACCGCGACGAGGCGCCGCGACTGGTGCACAATTCCGACGGGTCGGATACCTGGCAGTTCCGCGATACGGTGATCCCGAACGTGGCACTCAACGCGGTCGCGGGCCGGCCCAAGGAGGAGTACGGGCTGGAGCCGCAGGGCCTCGACGAGATCCGCAAGGGGTGTTACGACCCGAACGAGCGGGTGAAGGATATGAATGCCGGCGGAGTGCTGGCGACCATGAACTTCCCGTCCTTTCCGGGGTTCGCCGCGCGGTTGTTCGCGACCGACGATTCGGAGTTCTCGCTCGCGCTGGTGCAGGCCTACAACGACTGGCACATCGACGAATGGTGCGGGTCCAACCCCGGCCGATTCATCCCGATGGCGCTGCCGGCGATCTGGGATCCGCAGCTGTGCGCCGACGAGGTGCGGCGGGTCAGTAAGAAGGGTGTGCATTCGCTGACCTTCACCGAGAACCCGTCGACCCTGGGCTACCCGAGCTTTCACGATCTGGAGCACTGGAAGCCGCTGTGGGAGGCCCTGGTCGACACCGACACGGTGATGAACGTGCACATCGGGTCGTCGGGCAAGCTGGCCATCACCGCGCCGGACGCGCCGATGGACGTGATGATCACGCTGCAGCCGATGAACATCGTGCAGGCCGCGGCCGACCTGTTGTGGTCGGCGCCGATCAAGGCCTACCCGGATCTCAAGATCGCCCTGAGCGAGGGTGGGACGGGGTGGATTCCGTACTTCCTGGACCGGGTCGACCGGACCTATGAGATGCACTCGACCTGGACCCATCAGGACTTCGGCGACAAGCGGCCGTCGGATGTGTTCCGCGAGCACTTCATGACGTGCTTCATCTCCGATCCGGTCGGGGTGAAGAACCGGCACATGATCGGCATCGACAACATCTGCTGGGAGATGGACTACCCGCACAGCGATTCGATGTGGCCGGGGGCGCCCGAGGAACTGTCGGCGGTATTCGACACCTACGAGGTTCCCGACGACGAGATCAACAAGATCACCCATGAGAACGCCATGCGGCTCTACCACTTCGAGCCGTTCGCCCATGTACCCAAGGAGGAGGCCACCGTCGGTGCCCTGCGCAGGCAGGCCGAGGGTCATGATGTGTCGATCCGGGCGCTGAGCCACAAGGAGAAGACTGGCGCCAACTTCGCCGATTTCGCGGCCAACGCCAAAGCCGTTGCCGGCGCGCAGGACTGAAGGTAGGGGAACAACGAGTGTCGGGTGGGATGAACTTCGAGCTGACCGATGACCAGCAGCTGATCCGCAAGTCGGTGGCGGAGCTGTCGGCCAGGTTCGATGACCACTACTGGATGGCCAAGGACCAGGCCCACGAGTTTCCGCAGGAGTTCTACGACGCCATCGCCGGTGGCGGCTGGCTCGGCATGACCATTCCCGAGGAGTACGGTGGCCACGGTCTCGGCATCACCGAGGCCACCATCCTGGCCGAGGAGGTGGCCCGGTCCGGCGGAGCGATGAACGCGGCCAGTGCGATTCACCTTTCGATTTTCGGCATGCAGCCGGTGGTCGTGTTCGGCTCCGACGAGATGAAGGCGGCGACCCTGCCCCGGATCGTCAACGGGGACCTGCATGTGTGTTTCGGCGTCACCGAACCGGGTGCAGGCCTGGACACCTCCCGGATCAGCACCTTCGCCAAGAAGGACGGCGATCACTACATCGTCAACGGGCGCAAGGTCTGGATCTCCAAAGCCCTTGAATCCGAGAAGATCCTGCTGCTGGCCAGGACCGAGAGCCGCGACGACGTGCAGAAGCGGGGCGGAAAGCCGACCGAGGGTCTATCCCTGTTCCTCACCGATCTCGACCGCGACCGGGTCGAGATCCGGCCGATCAACAAGATGGGGCGCAACGCCGTCAGCTCCAACGAGCTGTTCATCGACGATCTGCGGGTGCCGGTCGAGGACCGGATCGGCGAGGAGGGCAAGGGATTCGGCTACATCCTGCACGGGCTCAACCCGGAACGCATGCTGATCGCCGCCGAGGCGCTCGGTATCGGCCGGGTGGCCCTGGACCGGGCCGTGAAATACGCCAACGACCGCGTGGTGTTCGACCGGCCGATCGGTATGAACCAGGGCATCCAGTTCCCGCTGGCCGATTCGCTGGCCCGGCTCGATGCGGCCGAACTGGTCCTGCGCAAGGCCACCTGGCTCTACGACAACGGCAAACCGTGCGGGCGCGAGGCCAATATGGCCAAGTATCTGTGCGCCGACGCGGGATTCGGTGCGGCGGACCGCGCATTGCAGACCCACGGCGGGATGGGGTACTCGGAGGAGTACAACATCTCGCGGTTCTTCCGGGAGTCCCGGCTGATGAAGATCGCCCCGGTGAGCCAGGAGATGATCCTGAACTTCCTCGCCGCGAACGTTCTCGGCCTGCCCAAGAGCTACTGAGGAGATTTCGGAATCCATGAGGACCTATTTCGACCTGACCGGGCGTTCGGCACTGGTGACCGGGGCCGGTGCCGGAATCGGTGCGGCGGTGTCGGAGGCACTGGCCGCCGCGGGCGCCTCGGTGCTGGTCACCGATATCAGCGGTGACGCCGCTGCCGACGTTGCCGCGCGGATCAACACCGCCGGCGGCAAGGCCGACAGCACAGCGCTTGACGTCAGCGACCGCTGCGCCGCCGAGGCCGCCGCCGAGCGGGCGGCCGGACTCGGTGAGGGCAGGCTGCACATCGTGGTCAACAACGCCGGCGTGACGTCGCCGGCGATGTTCCCCAAGCTGACCGATGAGACGTTCCGGATGACGTTCGACATCCACGTCATGGGTACCTTCCACGTCACCCAGTCCGCGCTGCCGCACATCCCGACCGACGGCACCGGACGCATCATCAACGTCACCTCGTCGGCAGGTATCACCGGCACGCTGGGCCAGGTGAACTACTCGGCGGCCAAGGCCGGTCTGATCGGGGTCACCAAATCGCTGGCCCGCGAGCTGGCGGCGAAGAACATCATGGTCAACGCGCTGGCCCCGCTGGCGGCCACGCCGATGACCGAAACCATCCGCACCAACGAGAAGTTCGCGGCCAGCATGATGAACCGGATCCCACTCAAGCGCTGGGCCGAGGCCGAGGAGGTCGCCGGCGCGTTCGTCTTCCTGGCGTCGGATGCCGCGTCCTACATCACCGGTCAGGTGCTGCCGGTCGACGGCGGCATGGTTATGTGAACTTGTGAGCGAATCTCAAAGGGCGCCGCTGGCCGGTGTCACCATCGTTGCGCTCGAACAGGCGGTGTCCGCGCCGATGTGCTCGCGGGTACTGGCCGACTTCGGTGCCCGGGTCATCAAGGTGGAGAATCCGAAAGGCGGCGACTTCGCCCGCGACTATGACGATGTGGTGAATGGTCTTGCCGCGCACTTCGTCTGGGCCAACCGCGGCAAGGAGTCGATCTCGCTCGACCTGAAATCGGCCGAGGGAATGCGGGTGCTGCACCGGCTGCTGGAGGGCGCCGACGCGCTGGTGTCCAATCTGGCCCCGGGGGCGATGGCCCGGATGGGGCTGTCGCCCGGCGATCTGGCCGAACGCCACCCGCGGCTGATCCCCGTGGAGATCGACGGGTACGGCCCCGGTGGGCCGTTATCGCACAAGCGCGCCTACGACCTGCTGGTCCAGGCCGAATCGGGGGCGTGCGCGGTCACCGGCCATCCGGATATGCCGGCCAAACCCGGCCCCCCGGTCGCCGACATCTCGACGGGGCTGTACGCCGCGTTGTCGATCATGGCGCTGCTGATCGGCCGGTCCCGGCGGCCCGACGGCGCGCCTGCCCCGGCCGTGGCGGTCAGCCTGTTCGACACCATGACCGACATCATGGGTTACCCGCTGACCTACACCCAGCATTCGGGCGTCGACCAGCAGCCGCTGGGGATGAGCTCGCCCGCGGTGGCCCCCTACGGTGCCTTTCGCACCCGCGACGGGCAGACCGTCGTGCTGGGCACCACCAACGACCGGGAATGGCAGCGGCTCGCCCGCGAGATCATCGACCGGCCCGACCTCGCCGACGATCCGCGTTTCGCCACCAACTCCGACCGGTGCTCTCGCCGCGATGTCCTCGCCGAGGCGATCGGGTCCTGGTGTGCCCGGCACGATCTCGCCGAGATCCAGCAGATCGCCGACGACGCCGGTATCGGCAACTCACGCTACAACCGGCCCAGCGAGGTCATCGTGCACCAACACCTCAAGGACCGCGACCGCTGGCGGCCGGTCTCGACGCCCACCGGGGAGATCTCCGCGCTGCTGCCGCCGCCCGTCATCGCCGGGTACGAGCCGCCGATGGCCGCCGTCCCTGGCCTCGGGCAGCACACCGATGCCATCCTGACCGATATGGGTCTGTCCGACGCCGAGATCGCCGCACTGCGCGAGCAGGGTGCGATCGGCGCGGCCTACCCGACATCCTGAGATCGGAGCACTCCCATGCGTGAAACCGTCATCGTCGAAGCCGTCCGGACCCCCGTCGGCAAGCGCAACGGCGGACTGTCGGGCTTCCATGCCGCCGACCTGTCCGCGCTGGTGCTCAACGAGCTCGTGGAGCGGGCCGGTATCGGCCCGGACATCATCGACGATGTGGTGTGGGGTTGCGTCTCCCAGGTCGGCGATCAGTCCAGCAACATCGGCCGCTTCGCGGTACTGGCCGCGGGCTGGCCCGAACACATCCCCGGCACCACGGTCAACCGGGCCTGCGGATCCAGCCAGCAGGCACTGGATTTCGCGGTGCAGGCGGTGATGTCGGGCCAGCAGGACGTCGTGGTCGCCGGCGGCGTCGAGGTGATGAGCCGGGTTCCGTTGGGGGCGGCCCGCGCCACCGGCCAGCCGTACGGCCCGAAAGTGCTTGACCGGTACCGGGATTTCTCGTTCAACCAGGGACTCTCGGCCGAGATGATCTCGCAGAAATGGGGCCTGGACCGGACCCGGCTCGACGAATACTCGGTCGCATCGCATGAGCGGGCGGCCGCCGCTCAGGACAGCGGCGCGTTCGAAACCCAGACCATCACAGTGTTTCCCGACGACGGGGATCCCGTCATCGCCGATGAGGGTGTGCGGCGGGGGACTACCGTGGAGAAGCTGGCCGGGCTCAAACCCGCGTTCGCCGAGGACGGCGTGATCCATGCCGGCAATTCGTCGCAGATCTCTGACGGGGCCGCGGCACTGCTGGTGATGACCGAGGAAAGCGCTGTGGCAATGGGACTTTCGCCCATCGTGCGGTATCGGGCCGGCGCGGTGTCGGGTGCCGACCCGGTGCTGATGCTGACCGGCCCGATACCGGCCACCGAGAAGGTGTTGCACAAGGCGGGCGTGCGGCTCGACGAGATCGGGGTGTACGAGGTCAACGAGGCGTTCGCGCCGGTGCCGCTGGCGTGGCTGGCCGAGACCGGCGCCGACGAGGCCAGACTCAACCCGCTGGGCGGGGCGATCGCGCTGGGCCACCCGCTCGGCGCATCCGGTGCGGTGCTGATGACCCGAATGATCAACCACATGCGCGACAACGGGATTCGACTCGGATTGCAGACCATGTGCGAAGGCGGCGGTACCGCCAACGCCACCGTCGTCGAACTACTCGGCTAGGAGACTCCAGTGCAGCGGAACCTGTTCACCGAGGATCACGAGGCGTTCCGGGGGCTGGCCCGGGATTTCATCGAGAAGGAGGTGGTGCCCGCCTATCCCGAGTGGGAGAAGGCGGGCCGGATGCCTCGCGACGTCTTCAAGCAGATGGGTGAGCTGGGCATGCTCGGCATGGCTATCCCCGAGGCGTACGGCGGTGCGGGCATCGCCGACTACCGCTACAACGTGGTGTTGCAGGAGGAGGCGGCCAGGGCGCTGGTGACGCTGTCGACGGTGCGCACCCAGCTCGAGGTCATCCTGCCCTACTTCCTGCACTACGCGAACGATGAGCAGCGGCAGCGCTGGTTCCCCGGGCTGGCCGCGGGCACTCTGCTGACCGCCGTCGCGATGACCGAACCCGGCACGGGTTCCGACCTCGCGGGTATGCGCACCACCGCCGTCCGGGACGGCGACGACTACGTGCTCAACGGGGCCAAGACCTTCATCACCGGCGGAATCCAGGCCGACCTCGTCATCGTCGTCGCCCGTAGCTCGACCGACCCGGAGAACCGCCGAAAAGGCTTGACCCTGTTGGTGGTCGAGGACGGTATGCCCGGTTTCGAGCGGGGCCGTGAACTGGAGAAGATGGGCTGCAAGGTGCAGGACACCGCCGAACTGTCGTTCACCGACGTCCGGGTGCCCGCGGCCAATGTGCTCGGTGACGAGGGGGAGGCGTTCGGCTACCTCGGGCACAACTTGCCGCAGGAGCGGCTCACCGTCGCGGTCGGATCGGTCGCCCAGGCCCGCTCGGCCATCGCGGCGGCCGTCGACTACACCCAGACCCGCAAGGCGTTCGGCACCCCGGTGGCGTCGTTCCAGAACACCAAGTTCGAGCTGGCGGCGTGTTCGGCCGAGGTCGAGGCCGCCCAGGCGATGGTCGATCGGGCGGTCGCGCTGCATGTCGGCGCGGAGCTGTCCGGGGCCGACGCGGCCCGGGTGAAACTGTTCTGCACGGAGATGCAGGCCAGGGTCATCGATCGTTGCCTGCAGCTGTTCGGCGGGTACGGCTACATGATGGAGTACCCCATCGCCCGGCTGTACACCGATGCCAGGGTGGCCCGGATCTACGCCGGCACCAGCGAGGTCATGAAGGTCATCATCGCCAAGTCGCTGGGCCTGTGACCTCGGCCGTTCACATCGGCTGAGGGCTGTCAAGATTTACCTTTCCTGAGACCCTTGTCACATCGCCAAAACCAACCTACTGTGTGTTCACTAGGTTGGTTCGACGAAGGAGTTCGGTGACTTCGGTGTCTGGGGCCCCCGGGCCGTCTGAGGGCGCAAGGCCCTACGCGACGCTGCTCGCCAAGGGGGAAGACCGCAGGCAGCGGATCCTTTCGGTGGCCGAGAAGCTGCTTGCGCGCAACGGTTGGCGCAACACCTCGCTGGCCCTGATCGCCAAGGAGGCCGGGGTCACGTCGGCAGGTCTGCTGCATCATTTCGAGTCCAAGGAACAGTTGCTCAATGCGGTCCTGGACGCACGCGACGACGATGACGACGCCCACGCCGACCGGTCCGGGGACCTGGCCGACGAGATCAAGCGGGTGGCCGAACGGTTCGTGCGGGCGCCCGAACTGGTCGGCACCTTCACCGTGCTGCTGGTCGAGAACATCCAACCCGACGCACCATTGCACGATCGTTTGCTGAAACGACAACAGGATGCGCGCGACATCGTCGCCGACATCATCGCCCGCGGCCAGCGCTGTGGCCGTTACCGCACCGACTTCGACGCGGCCACCAAGGCCGTGGAGATTCTCGCCTTCGTAAACGGAATGGAGACCTCATGGCTACTCGATCCCTCGCTCCCGCTGACGGACGTGTTCAAGGGGTACGCCGAGATGCTGGCCCGAGAGATCGAGGTGCCGGGTGGCCGCAACGAAGCGGCAGGCCTGTGAGATTGGAGGACGACATGAGGTATCGACTCGACGTCGTCGCACCGTGTGTGGTCGACGCGGTGCGGTTCGCCGGCGGCTGGCTGGTGGACCGGGTGATGGCCGGCTGGGATGTCACCGTCCTGATCGGTGCCGACGAGGACGTCCGCCCGCTGGAGATCCTCGGGGTCGACACCATCGACCTGGAGAGCGTGCTGGTGTCCTGGGAGGACCGTCCGCATCCCCAGACCGTCGCCGTCGCGGCGGATCTGTTCAACAGCGACGAACGGGTGCGCCGGGGTGTCCTCGGCGCCCTCGAACAGGGCAGCACCGAGGTCACGCTGTGGGGCGAGCAGTGCCCGGGCGATCTGAGCGTCGCCCCCGCATTGCACGAGTTGTCAGCCGCGGCACGCGCCTTCAAGGCCCAGGCACTGGCCGCGGTCAACCACCCCGAGGCGGCCTCGGTGTGCGGCACCGAGGCGTTCCGGTGCGGCAAGATGACCCGCCGATCGGTGCCGGCCGATCTCATCCCCGCCAGCTGAATTCGCGTTCGGTCGAGTGGCCAGTTATGGCACGAAACCCTCGAGATCGCGTGTCATAACTGGCCATTCGCGGTGGAGACGAAGGTGGGCATCGAGGCCCAGCCGCGGACCGCGGCAGTGGCGATGACCGTCAAATACAGCAGCAACTCGTCGCGGCGCAGCTTGCGCACCGTGCCGGTCTCGTCGGTGAATTCGGCGTTGAGCAGGGCGGTCATGATGTCGTCGGACGGATGTTCGGCACGCCAGTCGATGAACTCCGCGAACACCTCACCGGTGGCCAACGCATCGACCGTCTGCCCCTGCAGGTCTGCTCACCGTGGTCGGTGATCTGGCGCTGCCGGTCTTCAGGAATGCCCAGCAGCATGCCGATGACGCGCATCGGCATCTGCTCGCCGAGGTCGTTGACGAAATCGAACCGATCCGACCCGGCCAGCGGATCAAGGCACCGCGCCGTGAACTCGCGGATCTGCGGCTCGAGGGCCAGTACCTTACGCGGTGTGAATACCCGTGACAGCAGGTTGCGGTGAATGTTGTGGATCGGCGGATCTTCGAAGATCAGTGTTCCCGGCGGTATTACCATGCCGGACTTGATCAGTTCGAGCAGGGCGGTCGACTTGTCGCGCTGTTACAGTGCGTAGTGGAGATCAAACGAGCGCGCTAGAGGCGGCTGGCGATGAGGTTCGACGACGGTACTCGCGCGAAAATGCGAGCCAACAAGCGTAATTGGGACGCCCGCGCGCCGATCCACGCTGATAGCGCATTCTACGGAATCGGAGATCGCGACCCGTCGAGCTGGTTCGCACCGTTCGAGTGGCGCGACCTCGGCCGGCTCGACGGCTGCCACGTCTTGCATCTGCAATGCCACTTGGGCACGGAGACGATGGCCTTTGCGCTGAAGGGTGCGCACACCACCGGGCTGGATGTCTCCGATGTCTCCGTGCAGCAGGCACAGCGGATCGCGCGCGAGGCGGACCTGACCATCGAATACGTGCAAGCAGACGTATACGACGCGGTCGAAGTGCTCGGGGCGTAACGGTTCGATGTTGTTTACACGGGAAAGGGCGCGGTGTGCTACCTGGCCGATCTGACGGCGTGGGCGCAGACCGTATTCCGTCTGCTCAAGCCCGGTGGCTTCCTGTATCTCGTGGAATTTCATCCGCTGTTCAATGCACTGGGCCTCACTCACAAGCCGGATCTCACCGACGACTTGGTCATCCGCCACGACTATCTGGGTGGGCAGGGGGCCGTCGAACGCGACAGCACCCACACCTATACCGACGGTCCTGCGCTGGCCGGCGATACCCTGCATTACGAGTGGCCCCACGGCTTGGGTGAAGTCGTAACCGCCGTCGCACAAGCCGGGTTCGCCATCGAGGCTCTTACCGAGACGTCGCTTCTACCATGGCGCCGCTGGCCGCAGATGGTGCAAACCGACGACGGGTGGTGGACGATGCCAGGAAACCAGCCGCAATTCCCGGTCATGTACGGCCTCAAGGCCACCAGGCCCTAGCGAACTAGTAGCTGAGATCGATCACGACTTTGCCGACCGCCCGTCCGTCGGCGACATGCCGCAGTGCCGCAGCGGTGTCGGCCAGTGGATAGACCGCGCCGATATGCGGCCGGACCGTCCCGGTGGCGAGCAGCGCCCGTAGTTCGGACTCGTTGCGGGTGAACTCATCCGGGTCGATGTCCTGGAACTGGAAACCCATGACCTGAATGCCCTTGACCAGTACCAGGTTCAGCGGTATCCGCGGAATGACGCCCGACGCGTAGCCGACGGTGACGAACCGCCCACCGCGGCGCAGCGACCGCAAGGCGGGTTCGGACAGATCACCGCCCACCGGGTCGAGGACGGTATGAGCGCCGTCGGGCACGGCGGCCCGCAGCGCGGCCCGGAGATCGGCCCGGGTGTGGTTGACCAGCTCAGCGGCGCCGTAACCCGATGCCACGGAGAGCTTCTGGTCCGACGAGGCCACGGCCGTCACCCGTGCGCCGAGCGCGACCCCGAGTTGGACGGCGGCAAGACCGACGCCGCCGCCCGCACCGAGCACGATCATGTCGTCGCCGGGCCGCACCCGGGCCACCGACCGCAGCGCGTGAAACGCGGTGCGGTGTGCCACCCCGAAGGCGGCCGCGGTGCGGTCGTCGACACCGTCGGGGATGAGGGTCAGCGCCCCGGTGTCCACACCTGTCTCCTCGGCGAACCCGCCGAACAGCAAGGTCCCCGTCACCCGGTCGCCGACCACGAAACCCTCGGCATCCGGGCCGATTTCGGTGATGACCCCGGCGAACTCGCTACCCGGGACGAACGGCGGGGCCACGTTGACCTGATACCTGTCGGCCACCACCAGCACGTCGGGAAAGTTCACCGCGGCCGCGGCCACCCGGACCCGCACCTGGCCGGCCGCGAGGGTGGGGGAGGGCAGGTCCTCGACCCGAACCACCTCGGGCGGCCCGTGGACCGGGCAGACGGCGGCCCTCACCGGTAGTCGGTGGACGAGGCGAGTTCGGCCGCCGACGCCATCAGATCGGTCACCACCGGTCCGAAGGCCAACAGCTTCTCGTCGTCGCCTGCGCGCTGAAATCCCTGCTCCAGGACGATCGCCAGCTTCCACCTGGCCAGCACCAGGTAGTAGTCCAGATCGTCGACCTGGCGCCCCGACACTTCGGCATACCGCGCGACAACCTGGTCGCGAGACGGCATCCCGCGCATGTCGACGTAATCCATCTCCGACCAGGATTGCACCATCCAGGCCAGGTCGAGCTTGGGGTCGCCGACCGTACCCATCTCCCAGTCGACGATCGCGGCGAGCCGGGCCGGGGCGCCATGCCGGTACATCACGTTGGCGAACTGGTAGTCGCCGTGCATCAGGCCGGGGATGAAGTCGAGTGGCTTGTGGGTTCGCAGCCAGGCGGTCGCCACCTCCAGCCCGGGCAGGTCACGGCTCTTGATCCGGTCCAGGAAGCCGATCCAGCGGTCGACCTGCCGTTCGTGGAAGCCGTCGGGCCGGCCCAGATCGCCCAGCCCGCGGGCCCGCCAGTCCACCTTGGACAGCAACGCGATGCCCTCGGCCAGTTGGTAACTCAGCTCGGGCCGGCTGTCCAGATCACTGTCGAACGGTTCGGGCCAGACGCCGTGCCCGTCCATCGGTGACCAGCCGTCGACGAACCCCATCAGATAGAAGGGCCTCCCGAGTACGGCGGCGTCCGGGCAGACGCCGACCGCCGCGGTGTGCGGGACGTCGCTGCCGTCGAGGGCCTCGATGATGCGCCATTCCCGCAGAATGCCCTTGTCCCGGTCGGCGGGGGCCCCAGCCGGCGGCATCCGCAGGACGCAGGTGTCCTCGCCGCGCCGGATCTCGTATATGACGTTCTGGGTCCCGCCGGAAAGGAATTGGGCCGTCAACGGCTCGCCCGTGCCTGGCAGTCCGGCGTCGTCCATCCACCCGGCAAGCCGTGCGGTATCGAATTGCGCGGAGTCCCGCGCGGTATCGATCACTGGTTCCCCACCTCGGCCTCGAGGTACTCGGCGAACCGGGCCTTGGCCTCCTCGCGTTTACGCGGGATCCACTCGGTGGGCCAGGTGTCCTCGGTCGGGGTGTAATCCCGCAGCACCTGGCGGGCCACCGTGGTCTTGTGCACCTCGGTGGGCCCGTCGGCCAGGCCCATCACGGCCGCACCGGTGACCATGCCGAGGAACGGCATCTCGTTGGTGACGCCGAGGGCACCGTGAACCTGCATGGCCCGCCAGGCGATATCGTGCAGCACGGTGGGCATCGCCACCTTGACCGCGGCGATGTCCTTGCGGACCTTCTTGTAGTCGTTGTACTTGTCGATCTCCCACGCGGTGTAGAGCACCATCAGCCGGAACTGCAGCAGCTGCGCGTACGAGTCGGCGATGTAGCCCTGGACGAACTGTTTGTCGGAGAGCCGGCTGCCCTGCGTCTCGCGGCTCAGCGCACGCTCACACATCATGTCCAGTGCCTTGTGGGCGAGCCCGATGGTGCGCATGGCGTGGTGAATGCGGCCCCCGCCCAACCGGGTCTGTGCGATGACGAAGGCCTGGCCCTCGCCACCGAGCAGGGCGTCGTCGGGAACCCGGACGTTGTCGTAGTGGATCAGGGCATGCGAACCCTCGTTGTCCGGCTCGCCGTACAGCCCGACGTTGCGCACGATCTCGACGCCGGGGGTGTCGGTGGGCACCAGGAACATCGACATGCCCTGATAGGCGCTGACGTCGGGGTTGGTCACCACCATGACGATCAGGAACGACGCGGTTGCGGCGTTGGACGAGAAGAACTTCCAGCCGTCAATTATCCAGCCGTCGCCGTCGCGGACTGCGCGGGTGGTGAACAGCGTCGGATCGGCGCCGGCATGCGGCTCAGTCATCGAATAGCACGAGAACAGCTCCCCGTCGAGCAGCGGTCGCAGATAGCGATCCTTCTGCGCTTCGGTGCCGTAATGGGCGATGATCTCGGCGTTACCGGTATCGGGTGCCTGGCAGCCGAATACGATCGGCGCCCACTGTGACCGGCCCAGGATCTCGTTGAGGAGGGCGAGTCTGAGCTGGCCGTAACCCTGCCCGCCGAGGTCCGGGCCGAGGTGGGTGGCCCACAGCCCCTTTCGGCGCACCTCGTCCTTGAGCGGGTCGATCGCCTCGCGGCGCTTGCCGGCCAGCGGGGTGAACTGCTGATGAGGCCAGACCAGGTCGAGCGGCTCCACCCGGTCCCGGACGAACTCGTCCGCCCAGTCCAGCACCTTCTGGTATTCAGGGTCGGTCTCGAAATCCCATGCCATCATTGGCTCCTTGCGTTGGGCTGGTGAGAAGGTTGAAGCCGGCGATCAGCGCGGCGATGTCGCCTGCCACCACCTCGGAGAACGAACGCTCGCCGTAACCGCCTGCGGCCCAGTGCCGTACGCCTTCGCTGACCAGCATCTGCGCCAGCTGGGACAGGTGCGCCACGTCGACGCCCGCGCCGATCTTGCCATCGGCCTGTGCGCGCGCGAACAGCTCGCCGAACATGTCCGCGGAGGCCTCGTCCGGATCGGCACCGCCGGTCAGGATGCGGTGCTCGTGGCGGTAGCCCTCCAGGATCGTCTCGACGATGAGGTCGGGTGGGTTGTGCGCCATCGACCGTTCCAGGCTGCGCAGTGCCTCGGTGACCACCGCCATCACCTGGTAGCCCTCGGTCAGCAACGACTGCACCCGCTTCTGCGCGGACCGCGTCGAGAGCAGGCCCACTTCGAACAGCACATCCTCCTTGGCGGGGAAGTAGAAGTAGAACAGCGCTCGCGAGACCCCCGCGGCCCGGCAGATGTCGGCCACGGTCGTCTTGGCGTACCCGTTGGTCCGCCACAGTGCCATCGCGGCCTGCACCAGACCGCGTTTGGTCTCGCGCGACCTTGCCCGCTGATACGACGCCCGACGTTGACCACCGTCAGTCACGGTGGAGGCGCCGGATTTGGCCATGACCGGACAGTAGCAGCGTTTTCTTCTGATGAGAATAGTTGACGCGTGTCTAACTAGCTCTCGCGCGCGATGCGGCCCGAGCTCGCACGTTGACGCACACCCGGCACTGTGGAAATGTAATGTTCAAAGATGAGAGCCGCATTCTCGTGCGGTGCGGCAGGAACGGGAGCAGCGCATGTCGATCGACCCGACCGGTATCGATTTCTTTCGCGATGAACGATTGGTCGACAACCCGTATCCGTTCTTCGAGGCGCTGCGTGACAAATGCCCGGTCAGCCGGGAGGACCACTACGGCGTGACCATGGTGACCGGCTGGGACGAGGCCGTCGCCGTCTACAACGACGAGCAGACCTTCTCGTCGTGCATCTCGGTGACCGGACCGTTCCCCGGTTTCCCGGTGCCGCTGGACGGGCGCAGCGTCGACGAGGTCACCGCGCTGATCGAGAAGCACCGCGACGAGTTGCCGTTCAGCGATCAGCTGCCAACGCTCGACCCGCCCACCCATACCGATCACCGGTCGCTGCTCATGCGGTTGATCACGCCGAAGCGCCTCAAGGAGAATGAGGACGCGATGTGGCGGCTGGCCGACGAAGTGCTCGACGGCTACCTGGCCCAGGGCGAAGGGGATTTCATCAAGGGCTTCGCCAGCCCGTTCACCCTGTTGGTGATCGCCGACCTGCTCGGCATTCCCGACGAGGACCGCTCGGCGTTCGTGGACGGCATCAAACAGAACTCCGGCGGTGGAGTCGGCAGCACCAGCGAGAAATCGTTGTCGCACAGTCCGCTGGAGTTCCTGTACGGGCAGTTCGCCGACTACGTGACCGATCGTCGCGCGTATCCGCGCGACGACGTGTTGACCGGACTGGCCGCAGCGACGTTCCCGGACGGGTCGGTCCCCGACGTCGGTGATGTCGCCCGGGTCGCCACCAACGTCTTCTCGGCGGGCCAGGAAACCACGGTCCGGCTGCTCAGCACCGCGCTCAAAGTGCTCGGCGAACGCCCCGACATTCAGCAGCGGTTGCGCGAGGATCGCAGTCTGCTGCCGAATTTCATCGAAGAGGCGCTGCGCATCGAAAGCCCGGTCAAGGGCGATTTCCGGTTGTCGCGCTGCCCGGTAACGGTGGGCGAGTCCGAGCTGGGCGCCGGTGCCACCGTGATGGTGCTCAACGGCGCGGCCAACCGCGACCCACGCCGGTTCGAGGACCCCGATACCTTCGATCCGGCCCGCAAGAACGCCCGCCAGCACCTGGCCTTCGGGCGCGGGATCCACAGTTGCCCTGGGGCGCCGCTGGCGCGCGCCGAAACCAGGGTCGGGATCGAACGGCTGCTGGACCGCACCACCGATATCCGCATCTCCGATGCCGCCCACGGTCCCGCGGGTGACCGGCGCTACAGCTACATCCCGACCTTCATCCTGCGCGGGCTCACCGAACTGCACCTGGAGTTCGACGTCCGATGAGGGTGCAGGTCGACGAGGACCGTTGCGCCGGCCACGGCATGTGCCTGACGCTGTGCCCCGAGGTCTTCGAGATGTCCGACGACGGCTGGGCCGTCGCCGATCCCGAAGAGGTCCCCGCCGAACTGGCGGCCGCCGCCCACGACGCGGTGCAAAACTGCCCGGAACGGGCAATCGTCGAAACCAACGACTGACCAAGGAGATTCGAATATGGCCAACGGGCCCAAAGGCTATGTGATCCTCACCGAGGACATCAAGGACCCGGCAGGTATGGCCGAATACGCCAAGCTGGCCGGCAAGGCCATGGCCGGCGCGACCATCGTGGCCGTCGACCAGAAGCCCGAGACGATCGAGGGAACCTGGCACGGCACCCAGACCGTGGTGCTGGAGTTCGAATCGGTCGAGGCCGCCCGTGCCTGGTACCACTCCGATGCCTACCAGGCGGCCGCCAAGGTCCGCAGGGGCGCCGCCGACTGCAACGGCGTCATCCTCTCCGGTTTCCCCACCTGAAACCAATCGCCGTGCGTTTCAGCATCACCCACCCGATGCACACCCATCCCTACCACCCGGAGCTGGTGAGCGGGGCCGGCGTGACCGCGGTCGCCGCGGCAGCCGAAGCGGCGGGATTCGACGGTTTCGGGTTCACCGACCACCCGGCCCCCTCGCAGCGCTGGTTGGACGCCGGCGGGCACGACGCGGTGGACCCGTTCGTGGCGATGGCCTTCGCCGCGGCGGGCACCACGACGCTGCGGCTGGTGCCGAATATCGTGGTGCTGCCGTACCGGAACCCGTTCGTGGTGGCCAAATCCGCGGCCACCCTCGACCTGCTGTCCGGTGGCCGGTTCACCTTGGCGGTCGGGGTCGGCTACCTCAAACGGGAGTTCGCGGCGCTCGGGGTGCCCTACGACGAGCGCACCGAACTGTTCGACGAGGCGCTCGAGGTCATCCGGGACATCTGGACCGCCGACGAGTACACGTTCGATGGCAGGCATTTCAGTGCCCGAGGGGTCACCGCCCATCCCCGGCCGGTGCGCCCGCCGCCCATCTGGATCGGCGGCAACACCGCGGCGGCGCGGGCCAGGGTGGCCAGACACGGTGACGGCTGGTGCCCGTTCGCGGCGCCGCCCGGCCTGGCCAGGACTGCGGGGACGGCGGCCATCGACTCGCCGGAGCGTCTCGCCGTGGGCATCGAGGACCTGCGTACCAGGGTCGCGGCGGCCGATCGCGATCCGGATGCGATTGACGTCGTGTTCAACAACTTTGAGGGCGGAAACCCGGGCGACGACGACTTCGAACCCGACGCGTATCTGGCGGGCGTCGACAAGCTCGCGGCGCTCGGGGTGACCTGGTTGCATGTGACGTTGCCCGGCGACAGCCTGGCGCATGCGCTCGACGCCATCGAGGGCTTCGGCAGTGCGGTGATCGACGCGGCGTAGCGGTCCTCAGGCCGGCGTCAGCGGATTGACCGGCGTGGTCGTCGTGGCGTGTACGAGCAGGCCCGCCAGTTCGCGCGGGCGGCTCAGAAACGGCGAATGCGACGCGTCGATGGTCAGTTGCTCGACACCGAGGCGCCGGGTCACGGTGTCGGCGAGCCAGCGCGGCATGGACCGGTCCTGCAGACACCGGATGAAACTGCGGGGCAGGTCCGCAGCCCAGAACCGGGGCACCGACACCGGCGTCACGGTGGTGTCGCCGAACCGCTCGGGGCCCAACCGCTCGAAAGCCCACCGTGCGGTCGCCTCGTCGCAGTCATGGTAGAAGTACCGCCACGCGCCGTCGAAATCGGCGAAGGTCATCGCGCCGTCATCGTCGAAATTCAAGTAGCCCAGCATTTCTCCGACGTCGCCGTCGAAGTCGTCGTCGAGTTCGACCGGGCCGTTCTCGGCCGAGCGCATCGCCATGGCCTCGGGGTAGGTGCGGCCTTCGCGCGGCAGCGCGGCGGCGAGATACACGATGTGGCGCACCAGACCCGGTGCGGCATCGGCGGCCAGGGTGGCATCGAAACCGCCGCCCGAATGCCCGACCAGCACATCGCCTGGCCGCATGGCCGCGACGATCGCGGCCCGCCGGTTGGCCAGCGTCGATTCTTCGGCGACCCGGGCGCCGTGTCCGGGCAGATCCACGGCCACCGCGTCGTGACCGAGAGCCCGCAGCTCGGCGATCGTTCGTTCCCAGCACCACGCGGCGTGAAAACCGCCGTGTACGAAGACGAACCGCATCGAGCGGCCCTACTCGTCCTCGATGGAGATGGCCTGGCGCGGGCACTGCCGTACCGCCTCGCGCACCGCGCCCTCGTTCTCCGGGGTCACATCCTCCTGCAGCAGGTGCAGATAATCGTCGTCGTCGAGGTCGAAAACCTCCGGAATGACGCCCATGCAGACACCGTTGCTCTCGCAGAGTCCGAAGTCGACGACGATCCTGCTCACGGCAGCCTCCGAACCGGCACGTGGGAGTAGCCGGACACGTTCTGCATGTGGACCCGCCGCAGCCCGTCCCAGTTCACCTCGTAGCGCGGCATGAAGTCGAGCAGTTTCTCCAGCGCGATCGAGCTCTCCATCCGGGCCAGCGCCGCACCGAGGCAGCTGTGAATGCCGTAGCCGAGTCCGAGGTTCTGGGCCTCGGTGCGGTCGCGGTCGATGTCGAATGTGTCGGCATCGGTGAAGGCGTCGGTATCGCGGTTGGCCGCGGCGCTGATCAGGAACACCGCCTTACCGGCCGGGATGGTGCCGCTGGGTACGTGCGCCTCTTTCAGCGTGTAGCGCACGTTGTATTGCACCGGGCCCTCGTAGCGGAGCAGTTCCTCAACGGCGGCAGGCACTTTGTCGCGATCGGCGAGCAGTTTGCACCACTGGTCGGGGTTGCGCGCGAACAGCACCATCGCGGTGCCCACGAGCTTGGTGACGGTCTCGGCGCCGGCCCCGCCGAGCAGGGTGGCGAATCCGGTGATCTCGATGTCATCGAGGCGGCGCAGGTCGCCGTTCTCGCCGGGGATCTCGGCGGCGATCAGCCGGCTGACCATATCGTCCTGCGGGTCCTCGCGGCGCTTCTGCACCAGCGAGTAGTAGTAGATGGCGGTGTCGATGTTGGCCTGGGCGCCGGCCTCGGAGTACCCGATCTGCCCGGGTTCGCGGGACAGGCTGGTGTCGATCCAATGCCGCACCTGCTGGCGGTATTCGGGGTCAACGCCGGCCATCCGGGTGATGACCTCGACCGGGAACGGTCCGGAGAAGTCCTGGACGATGTCGAACTCGTCGGAATCGATCCGACCCAGATAGTGGTCGATCTGCTCGACCACGGTGTTCTTCTGGGCCTGGACGGCCCGCGGGGTGAAGGCCTTGTTGAGCAGGCTGCGCATGTGCCGGTGATCGGGGGGATCCATGAAGATGATCGACTTCTGCGGTGGCTCGTCGCCCTGGACCATCGCCAGATCACAACCCCGCGACGAGGAGAAGGTCTCGTGGTCCTTCAACGCCGCCGCGACATCCTCATGGCGGGTGAGCGCGTAGAAGTCCCGCTCCTGGCTGTAGTACAGCGGAGTTTCCCGCCGCATCTGCCGGTAGATGTCGAACGGGTTGTCGAAGTATTCGTCGGAGAACGGGTCGAAGATCACCTGGGGCTTGGTCATGGGCTCCTCCTCCACGGCGGCCGGCGCCGGAAGCGCTATGAGAGGCGTTACGGGATTGGGCTAAACTGTAACGCTAACAGTAACCCGCTCATGAGTTGTTGAAAAGCGCGGAATCGGGGACTGTCGCGATGCCGAGCAGGCTGTCGAAATGACTGAGGTCAGTACCCAGCTCCTCGGCTACCCCGCGGACCACCGCCACGTCCTTGCCGATGAATTCGCCGACCCGATCGATGAATGCCCCGGTCGAACCGGTGGCGGCGATGCCGGCGAGGGCACGGCTCGCGGCGCTGCCGTGGGTGAGTGCGGTCAACAGGGTCTGCTCGTCGACGCCGAACGTGCCGCCGATGCGCACCCCCTCGGCCACCAATCCGATCTGGGCGGCGAACAGCGCGTTGTTGATGAGTTTGACGCGCTGGCCCGCCCCGGCCGGGCCGACGTGCAGTACCGGGTCGGCATAGGCGGACAGGACCGGGCGGGCCCGGTGGACCGCGTCGTCGGTGCCCCCGGCGAAGACGGTCACGGTGCCTGCGGCGATATCGTGCGGGCCCCCGCTCACCGGAGCGTCGATCACCGCCACGTCGTGGTCGGCCGCACGGGCCGCGAGGTCCTCGGCGGTGCGGGGGCTCCCGGTGGTGTGCAGGACGAGTACCGAACCGGGCGCCATGGTGCCGATCAGGTGATCCGAGCAGAGTTCGCGGACCTGCTCGTCGGTG
>NZ_JBSFPX010000079.1:0-30555 GCF_053588415.1 Mycobacterium sp. NPDC003449 | reverse complement strand
GGTAAGCCGTGTGCGGGAAAACCGCACGCACGGATTGAAAGGGGGATGGGGAAACGGATCCGCATTGCGGACACCGCGCCCCTGACTACCAATGGGAAAACTGCAGCTTGTTCAGGATCCGGCCGCCGATGCGCTGCTGGAGGACAATCCGTTCGCGCTTCTGGTCGGGATGCTGCTCGATCAGCAGATCCCGATGGAGACGGCGTTCGCCGGGCCGAAGAAGATCGCGGACCGGATCGGTGGCGTCGACGCCACGCAGATCGCCGACTACAACCCCGACGAGTTCGTCGCGCTGTGCTCGCAAACCCCGGCCATCCACCGGTTTCCCGGGTCGATGGCCAAACGGGTGCAGTCGCTCGCGCAGGCCGTCGTCGACGACTACGACGGTGACGTCACGGCGGTGTGGACGGCCGGCGAACCGGACGGCAAAGAGGTATTGCGCCGGCTCAAACGCCTGCCCGGCTTCGGCGACCAGAAGGCCAGGATCTTCCTGGCGCTGCTGGGCAAGCAGTACGGCGTGACGCCGACCGGCTGGCGGGCAGCCGCGGGCGACTACGGCAAGGCCGGCACGCATATGTCGGTGGCCGATGTGGTGGACGCCGGGTCGCTGCAGCAGGTGCGGTCCTACAAGAAGGAGATGAAAGCGGCCGCCAAAGTCGCCAAGGCCGCCAAGGGCTGAGGCCGTTGTGCGCGAGACTGCGCACAGATCGCCATTTCGGGGGCGATCGCGATCTGGACGCAGGCTCGACGCTAGAAGGCCGGGCCGTCGAAACGCTCCCGGGTGACGATCTCGGCCACGGGTTTGCGGGTGAGTCTGGTGAACTGCCGTACCGGTTTCCCCAGCGGCAGGGTCGCCGCCAGCGCGTACTGCTCGGGGATCCCGAGCAGCGCCTTGACCTTGGGTTCCTCGGCCACCGTCATCGTGGTGAGCACGCCGCCGTAACCCTCGTTGCGGGCCGCGAGCAGGATGTTCCAGACGAACGGGTACACCGACGCGCCGGGCACCACGCCGATCCGGTCGAGATCCTGATCGAAGGCCGCGACCACGCCGAGGTCGACGCACACCACAAGGACCACCGAGGCGTCGAGGAGTTGGGTGGCCCGCGGCACCTCGACGGCGGCCAGCTCCTCGGCCGAGACACCCGCAGGATGCAAAGGGTTCCACGGATTTTCGCCCTTGCGCCGCTGGGCGATATAGCGCCGTGTTCCGGTGACGCTGAGATCGGCGAGGGCCTCGCGGGTGGCCGGGTCGCGGATCACCACCACCCGGGTGCCCTGCCGATTGCCGCCGCTGGGCGCGAAGCGCGCGTTGTCGAGGATGCGTTCCAGCACATCGTCGGGGAGGGGCTCGCCGGTGAACTGCCGGGTCGCCCCGGTCGTGCGCATGACGTCGTACAGCTCCATGGCTTCCATCCTTTTGTGTGTCGAAGACCTATGCAATGGTGAAGATATGGCGAAGACACATTTGAATTGCCCGTGCGGTGAGGCGATCACCGGCACCGATGAGGACGACCTGGTCGAGAAGGCGCAGGCCCACCTCGCCGAGGCCCATCCCGGCCGCGAGTACGACCGGGACATGATCCTGTTCATGGCCTACTGAGATCGGGTACCCCCGAACAAAATTCCCGGTCGCCGGCTGAGCCGACGACCGGGAATTCCGTTTCCCCATTTTCTGATGCGGTCAGGGCACCACCGTCGAACCGATGGTGGGCATGAACTGGCACTGCTTCTCGGTCGTCGTGACCTGGCCGAAGATGGTCGACATGATGCTGCCCGAGCCGGTGTCGGCGACCGCGGTCAGCGTCGTCGGCCCCTCCGGATTGATGTCGGGGCGCGGCTTGAGGGTCACGCTGCCGGACTTCCCGGTGGTCAGGTTGACCCAGGTGACGTTGAGCGGCAGCTTCTGCTCGGCCGCCGGGCCCGGTGTGCCCACCGCGGTGAACACGTAGGCGGTCTGGCCCGCGCCGGGGCCCGGGGCCGGGATCTTGGCCGGCCCGGCCACCGAAATCGCCGTCGCGAGCACATTTCCGCCGTCCTTCAGGCAGCCGTTGCTGATCGACGGATACATGAAGTCCTGCGTGGGCGGCGCGTCCGGCCCGAATCCCGGTGCCGCGGCGCCCTCGGGTGCCGGCGCCGGTGCGGGTGCCGCGGCCTCAGGCGCTGGTGCCGGTGCCGCGGCTTCGGGTGCGGGCGCGGGTGCGGCCGCCTCGGGCGCCGGTGCGGGCGGCGCGGCTTCGGGCGCTGGGGCCGGCGCGGCCTCGGGTGCGGGAACCGATGCGGCCTGTGCGAACGCGGGTGCGGCCTCCGGAGCCGGGGCGGGTGCGGCTTCGGGTGCCGGTGCCGGTGCGGGTGCCGCAGCTTCAGGCGCCGGCGCGGGCGCGGCCTCGGGTGCCGGTGCCGGGGCGGCCAGGGCCTGCGCGGCGGGCCCGACGGAGTGCACCGGATCGATTCCGGCGGGCAGGTGGGCATTGGTGCCCGCCCCGGCCGCCGGGACATGCTCGGGCGCGGCGCCCGCCGGCGCGGCGGCCGGGGGGGCCGCCGCCACCGGCGCGGCGGCCGGCTCGCTGATGAACTGGTTGACCGCCGTCGCGACATTGCGGGAGTCGGCCGATTCCGACTTGTTGGCCGCGAAGGCCTGGGCGGCGGCCATCAATAGCTGTGCCGCCCCGCCCGGATCGGCCGCGGCCTGCTGAATGATCGGGCTGATGCCCTCGATCGCCGACAGGCCCGGTGCCTGCGTGGCGTCGATCGGCAGCGGCGCCGGATCAGCATTGGCCACGCCGCTGCTGCCGAACAGCAGCAGGGCCGACGTGCCGACGGCGACGGCGGTGGCGAACAGCGTTTTCGATGACATGGCTCTCCCAATGCGTTTCAGCGGTCAGACCAGTTCGGTGATCAGGGCAGGCCGGCGGTCAGCAGCGGGGCGAGTGCCAACGCTGCCGGGGCGCCCGCTGCCGAGGCGGTGGGCAGGCTCGCCGCGGGGGCGACGGCGCTGGCCGCGGGTGCCGCCGCATTGGCCGCGGGTGCCACGGCGGATGCGGCGCTGGGTGCCAGGCCGGCCAGCTGGGTGCCGACCGGGGCCAGCGAGGCGAGGTCACCCGGAATGTTGACCTGCTGCGGCAGCGGCATGCCGGGCAGCTGCGGCAGTTTCACCTCGGCGGACGGGATCAGCGATCCGGGACCCGTCGCGGCGGGGGCCGAGACCGGCGTCGCCGCCGGTGCGGTGGCGCCGGGGACGAGTGAATTGGCGCCCGGCATGAGTGAGGTCGCGCCGGGGACGGCCGAGGTCGCCGCGGGCTGACCGGCGGCCGGAGTCTGCGGCAGGGTCACCGATGCGGTGGCCCCCGGCACCGGGGCCGGGGCCTGGGCCTGGGTCTGGGGGCCGGTCAGCGCCGAGGCCATCCCCTGCAGCAGCTGCGGGGCCGCGGCAGGCACGCCGGCGATCTCGTTGACGATCGGCAGGTTCGGCATGGCGGGCACGGCGGGAGCCGGGGCCGGGTCGGCGTTTGCGGTCCCGCTGAGCGCCAAGGCGATCGGTACGGCGCCTGCCGCGGCGATCATGCTGGTGGAAATTGCTTTCCAGGTGAGTTTCATGGTTCTCCCAATCGGTTGTCTGGAGGTCTGCGCCCGAAACTATCGAGTTACTGGTGGTACTCAAGTGACACGTGTGGCGGTTATTCAACCGTTACGGCAGTGACGGGAATCGGTTACCGGACCCGGCGCGGGAGATCGCCGCGATGCCGGCTGACGATAGAGTCGAGCCGTAGACACCACACCGGCCACCACCACCCCAGCAACCGCGCGGCTAACGGGCCTGGCGCCGGCGTTGCTGGTTCTCAGCATCGCGCTGCGGCTGGTGTGGACCTACCTGGTGCCCAACGGCGCGAACTTCGTCGACCTGCACGTCTACGTCGGCGGTGCGGCGGCCCTGGACCAACCCGGCAGCCTCTACGACTACGTCTACGCCGATCAGACGCCAGATTTTCCGCTGCCGTTCACCTACCCACCGTTCGCCGCGATCGTCTTCTATCCGCTGCACCTGCTGCCGTTCGGGCTGGTGGAGTTCTGCTGGCAGGTCGGCATCGTCGCCGCGCTCTACGGTGTGGTGCGGATCAGCCAGCTACTGCTCGACGGTCACGGGCGCGGCCCGGCCGACCGGCGGGTGGCGATGCTGTGGACCGCCGTGGGCATCTGGACCGAACCGGTGCGCAGCACCTTCGACTACGGCCAGATCAACGTCGTGCTCGTGCTCGCGGTGCTCTATGCCGTGTACTCGACGCGCTGGTGGGTGTCGGGGCTGCTGGTCGGCCTGGCCGCGGGGGTGAAACTGACCCCCGCGGTATCGGGGCTGTACTTCCTCGGGGCGCGCCGGTGGGCCACCGTGGTGTTCTCGGCGCTGGCGTTCTTCGGCACCGTCGGAGTCTCGGCACTCGTCGTCGGGGACCAGACCCGGTACTACTTCACCGAACTGCTGGGCGACGCCGAGCGGATCGGCCCGATCGCGACATCGTTCAACCAGTCCTGGCGTGGCGGGGTGTCGCGGATCCTCGGCCACGACGCCGGATACGGTCCGGCGGTCCTGATCGGCATCGCCGTCACCGCGGTCCTGGCGCTGCTGGCGTGGCGCGCCATCGACGGTGGGGCCGACCGGCTCGGCGGCATCGTGGTCATCAGCCTGTTCGGGCTGCTGGCGTCCCCGATCTCGTGGACCCACCACTGGGTGTGGCTGATCCCGCTGATGATCTGGTTGCTGCACGGCCCGCTGGCCCAGCGGACCGGCGCGCGGATCCTCGGGTGGGGCTGGCTCGCGCTGGTCATGATCGGGGTGCCGTGGTTGCTCAGTTTCGCGCAGCCCAGCATCTGGGAGATCGGCCGGCCGTGGTATCTGGCCTGGGCAGGCCTGATCTACATCGTCGCGACGCTGGCGACGTTGGCCTGGATGGCGGCTAACCCGGCCCGTCGGACAGAATCCGGTTGATCTCCTCGGCCATCTGGACATCCCTGGCGGTGATACCACCCGCCGAATGCGTCACAAGGGCAAAAGTCACTGTCCGCCAACGGATATCGATGTCCGGATGGTGATCCTTCTCCTCGGCGAACTCGGCCACCCGACGCACCGCGTCGATACCGTCGAGGAAGGCGGGGAATTTCACCGATCGGCGCAGGGTGCCCTCCGCGCGTTCCCAGCCGGGCAGGGTGGGCAGTGCGGCATCGACCTGATCGTTCGTTAACACAGCCATACTGCCGACGGTATACCGTCGGCGGCGATGCACACACAGATCGTGGTCGCCGGGGCGCTCATCTCGCGGTGCATGCTGCTGGTGGCGCAGCGGGACCGGCCCGCGGCACTGGCCGGGCTGTGGGAGTTGCCGGGGGGCAAGGTCGCGGCCGGTGAGAGCGATGCCGTCGCGCTGGCCCGGGAACTGCGCGAGGAGCTCGGCGTCGAGGTGACGGTCGGCGCCCGGCTCGGTGCCGACGTGGCGCTCGACGGTGCCATGACGCTGCGGGCCTACCTGGTGTCGTTGCGTGCCGGCAGCCCGCGGCCCCATGACCATCGGGCCCTGCGCTGGGTGGGCGCCGACGGACTCGACGGCCTGGCCTGGGTGCCCGCCGACCGCGCCTGGATACCGGATCTGGTGGACGCGTTGCGCGTGGGTTAGCGCATGCGTTGCACCGCAACGGGATTAATTTCGACACATCGGTGTTGCGAATTACATCTCCGTGAAACCACACATAACGTTTCCGCGAAACGCCACGTGGGGGCGCGGAGGCAATGATTACCTGGTGGGGTGAGCACGGCTACCACGCCGTACACCGGCCGGCGCCAGGGCGTGAATCTCGCGCTGGCCACCTGGGTTTCGGCGATCAATTTTTGGGCCTGGAACATGATCGGGCCGCTGTCCACCACCTACGCCGGCGATATGCGGCTGAGCAGTACCGAGGCCTCGATGCTGGTCGCCACCCCGATCCTGGTCGGGTCGCTGGGCCGGATCGTGGTCGGTTCACTGACCGACCGGTTCGGTGGCCGCACGATGTTCCTCGCGGTGACGCTCGCCTCCATCGTGCCGGTCCTCGCCGTCGGGGCGGCGGGCGCGGCCGGATCCTATCCGCTGCTGTTGGTGTGCGGCTTCTTCCTCGGGATCGCAGGCACCATCTTCGCCGTCGGCATCCCGTTCTCCAACAACTGGTATGACGTCTCCCGCCGCGGCTTCGCCACCGGAGTGTTCGGGATGGGCATGGTCGGCACCGCGCTGTCGGCGTTCTTCACGCCGCGATTCGTCGGCTGGTTCGGCCTGTTCACCACGCATGTCGTCATCGCGGTGGCGCTCGCACTGACCGCGGTGCTGTGTGTCACGGTGATGCACGACGCCCCGGCGTTCCGGCCCAACACCGACCCGGTGGTGCCCAAGCTGAGGGCCGCGATGAAACTGCCGGTGACGTGGGAGATGTCGTTCCTGTACGCGGTCGTGTTCGGCGGTTTCGTGGCGTTCAGCAACTACCTGCCGACCTACATCAAGACCATCTACGATTTCTCGGCCGTCGAAGCCGGAACCCGCACAGCGGGTTTCGCCTTGGCCGCGGTGCTGGCCCGGCCGGTCGGCGGGGCGCTGTCGGACCGGATCCCGCCCAAATACGTCGTGCTCACCTCGTTCGCCGGGACCGCGCTGCTCGCCTTCGTCGCGATGTTTCAGCCACCCCCGGACGTGTGGTCGGCGGCGACGTTCATCGCCCTCGCGGTATTCCTCGGGATCGGCACCGGCGGCGTGTTCGCCTGGGTGGCCCGCCGCACCCCGGCCCAGTCGGTCGGGTCGGTGACCGGAATCGTCGCCGCCGCAGGCGGTTTGGGTGGATACTTCCCGCCGCTGGTGATGGGCGCGACCTACGATGCGGCCGACAACGACTACACGGTCGGGCTGCTGCTGCTGGTGGCGACGGCGCTGGTGGCGTTCGCCTACACCGGGCTGCGGTTGCGGGCGCATGAACCAGGCAAGGAGCCCTCACGGTGACACGGTCCCAGAACAGAGCCCGGTCCAAGCCGCATGTCGGCGGCCGGGTGGAGGAACTGCTGGAACTCAGTGGCAGGTTCTTCACCCCGGGGCAGTTCTCCGACGATCTGCGCACCGTCAACCGCAGGGGCGGCCGCGAAGGCGACGTGTTCTACCGCGACCGCTGGAGCCACGACAAGATCGTGCGGTCGACCCACGGCGTCAACTGCACCGGATCGTGTTCGTGGAAGATCTATGTCAAGGACGGGATCATCACCTGGGAAACCCAGGAGACCGACTATCCGTCGGTGGGTGCCGACCGGCCCGAATACGAACCCCGTGGGTGCCCGCGCGGCGCGGCGTTCTCCTGGTACACCTATTCGCCCACCCGGGTGCGCTACCCCTACGCCAGGGGTGTGCTGGTGGAGATGTACCGCGAGGCCAGGACGCGCCTGGGTGATCCGGTGTTGGCGTGGGCCGATATTCAGGCCGACCCCGAGCGCAGGCGCCGCTACCAGAGCGCGCGCGGCAAGGGTGGTCTGGTCCGGGTGGGCTGGGCCGAGGCCAGTGAGATGATCGCGGCGGCACACGTGCACACGATCAAGACCTACGGTCCGGACCGGATTGCCGGTTTCTCACCGATCCCGGCCATGTCGATGGTCAGTCATGCGGCCGGGTCCCGGTTCGTCGAACTCATCGGCGGGGTGATGACCTCGTTCTACGACTGGTACGCCGATCTGCCGGTGGCCTCCCCACAGGTGTTCGGCGACCAGACCGACGTACCCGAATCCGGCGACTGGTGGGACGCGGCGTATCTGATGATGTGGGGTTCCAACGTCCCGGTCACCCGCACGCCCGACGCGCACTGGATGGCCGAGGTGCGTTACCGCGGCACCAAAGTGGTCAGTATCAGCCCGGATTACGCTGACAATACCAAGTTCGCCGACGAGTGGATGCCGTGCGCGGCGGGCACCGACGGGGCCCTGGCGATGGCGATGGGCCACGTCATCCTCAGCGAATGCTTTGTGCAACGGCGGGTTCCGTACTTCGTCGACTATGTGCGCAGATTCACCGACCTGCCGTTCCTGGTGAAACTGGAGGACCGTGACGGAACCCTGGTTCCCGGGAAGAACCTCACCGCCGCCGATCTGGGCGGAGAGGTCGCCGCACAGGAGAATGCGGCGTTCAAGCCGGTGCTGCTCGACGGGGCCAGCAACAGTGTCGCGGTACCGCAGGGCTCGTTGGGTTTCCGGTTCGGCAACGACGGTGCCGGCAAATGGAACCTCGATCTCGAGGGCCTGTCCCCGGCACTGACGGTCGCCGACGATATCGGAGAGACCGCCGAGATCTGCCTGCCGCGTTTCGACACGGTCGACGGCAGCGGCGCCACGGTGCGGCGCGGCGTCCCGGTGCGGCGGGTCGGCGACCATCTGGTGTGCACGGTGTTCGATCTGATGCTGGCCCAGTACGGGGTGGCCCGGGACGGCCTGCCGGGTGATTGGCCCACCGGCTACGACGACGCCACCCGGCCCTACACCCCGGCCTGGCAGGAGGCGATCACCGGGGTGTCCGGGGCCCAGGCGATCCGGGTGGCGCGCGAATTCGCCCGTAACGCCGAGGAATCCGGCGGCCGGTCGATGATCATCATGGGCGCGGGCATCTGCCAGTGGTTCCACGGGGACGCCACCTACCGCGCGGTGCTGGCCATGCTGCTGCTGACCGGATCCATGGGCCGCAACGGCGGCGGCTGGGCACACTACGTCGGCCAGGAGAAGTGCAGGCCGGTGACCGGGTGGGCGACGATGGCGATGGGCACCGACTGGTCGCGCCCGCCGCGGCAGATGGCCGGAACGTCGTACTGGTACGCCCACACCGACCAGTGGCGTTATGACGGGTATCGGGCGGACGCGTTGTCGAGTCCGGTCGGGCGGGGCCGGTTCCGCGACAAACACACCATGGACGTGCTGAGCTCCGCGGTGGCCATGGGGTGGACGCCGTTCTATCCGCAGTTCGACCGCTCCAGTCTCGACGTCGTCGACGAGGCGAAAGCCGCCGGCCAGGAGGTGCCCCGGTATGTGGCCGAACAGCTCGCCGGGGGCGGGCTCACGCTCGCCGTCACCGACCCGGACGATCCGGCGAACTGGCCGAGGGTCCTCGACGTCTGGCGGGCCAACCTGCTCGGCTCGTCGAGCAAGGGCAACGAGTACTTCCTGCGACATCTGCTGGGCACGACCTCCAATGTGCAGGCGGAGCCGGCCGGGGCTGAAATGCGGCCCAAGGATGTCGCCTGGACCGAGGGCATCCCGGAGGGCAAGCTCGACCTGCTGATGTCGATCGACTTCCGGATGACGTCGACGACCCTGCTCTCCGACGTGGTGCTGCCCGCCGCCACCTGGTACGAGAAGGCCGACCTGTCCAGCACCGATATGCATCCCTATGTGCACGCGTTCAGCCCCGCGGTCGATCCGCCGTGGGAAACCCGGTCGGACTTCGATGCGTTCGGCGCGATCGCCAGAGCGTTCAGCGCACAGGCGGCCAAACACCTTGGCACCCGCACCGATGTGGTGCTGGGCACGCTGCAGCACGACACCCCCGGGGCGATGGCCTATCCGTCCGGCGCGGAACGGGATTGGCGTGCGACCGGTGAGATCCCGGTTCCGGGAAAGACCATGGGCCCGCTGGCCGTGGTGGAACGCGATTACGGCGCGATCGCCGAGAAGTGGGCCGCGCTCGGCCCGCTCGTCGACACCCTCGGCGTGACTACGAAAGGCGTCACCACACACCCCGAGGAGGAGGTGCGCGAACTCGGCGCGAAGTTCGGTGTGATGGATTCCGGTGCCGCGGCGGGCCGCCCGGCGATCACCACCGCCGAGCGGATGGCCGATGTCATCCTGGCGCTGTCGGGCACCTCCAACGGCAGGCTCGCCGTGGCAGGGTTCCGGGAGCTCGAGCGACGCACCGGGCGCAAGCTGGTGCACCTGGCCGCGGGCAGTGAGGAACGCCGGATCACCTACGCCGATACCCAGGCCCGCCCGGTGCCGGTGATCACCAGCCCGGAGTGGTCGGGCAGCGAGACCGGCGGGCGTCGCTACGCACCGTTCACGGTGAACATCGAGGAACTCAAACCGTTCCACACCCTCACCGGGCGGATGCACTTCTACACCGACCACGACTGGCTCGAGGAACTCGGCGAGCAGCTGCCCATCTACCGGCCGCCGCTCGACATGGCCCGGCTGTTCGGCGAACCCGAACTGGGGCGGAAGGGGATCGGCCTGACGGTGCGCTATCTGACCCCGCACTCCAAGTGGTCGATCCACTCGGAGTACCAGGACAACCTGTTCATGCTGTCGCTGTCGCGCGGCGGCCCCACCATGTGGATGAGCCCGGACGATGCCGCGAAAATCGAAGTCAAGGACAATGACTGGGTCGAGGCGGTCAATCGCAACGGGGTGCTGGTGTGCCGGGCCATCGTCAGCCACCGGATGCCCGACGGTGTGGTGTACGTCTACCACGCGCAGGAACGCACCATCGACGTGCCGCTCACCGAGACCACCGGAACGCGCGGTGGGATCCACAATTCGTTGACCCGGCTGCTGATCAAGCCGAGCCATCTGGCGGGCGGGTACGCACAGCACTCGTACGCGTTCAACTATCTCGGTCCGACCGGCAATCAGCGCGACGAGGTGACGGTGGTGCGGCGCCGGAGCCAGGAGGTGACGTACTCGTGAAAGTCATGGCACAGATGGCGATGGTGATGAACCTCGACAAGTGCATCGGCTGCCACACTTGTTCGGTGACCTGCAAGCAGGCCTGGACGAACCGCTCGGGCACCGAGTACGTGTGGTTCAATAACGTCGAAACCCGCCCGGGACAGGGCTATCCGCGCACCTATGAGGATCAGGAGAAGTGGCGGGGCGGTTGGCGCCTGGACCGGCGTGGCCGGCTGCGGCTGCGCGACGGCGGCAGGCTGGCCAAGTTGGCGCGCATCTTCGCCAATCCGAAGCTGCCCTCGATCGACGACTACTACGAACCGTGGACGTACGACTACGAGAACCTCACCTCGGCGCCACTGGGCGAACAGATGCCGGTCGCACCGCCGCGCAGCCTGATCAGCGGTGAGCCGATGAAGGTGTCGTGGTCGGCGGCATGGGACGACGACCTGGGTGGGTCGCCCGAGATCGTCCCCGGCGATCCGGTGCTGCAGAAGGTCAGCGAGCAGGTGCAGCTGGAACTGGAGCAGGCGTTCATGTTCTATCTGCCGCGGATCTGCGAGCACTGCCTCAACCCGTCGTGCGTGGCGTCCTGCCCGTCCGGCGCGATGTACAAACGGTCCGAGGACGGGATCGTGCTCGTCGACCAGGACCGCTGCCGCGGCTGGCGGATGTGCGTTTCGGGATGTCCTTACAAGAAGGTGTATTTCAACCACAAGACCGGCAAGGCCGAGAAGTGCACGATGTGCTATCCGCGCATCGAGGTCGGCATGCCGACGGTGTGCTCGGAAACCTGTGTGGGACGGTTGCGCTACCTCGGGCTGGTGCTCTACGACGTCGACCGGGTGCTGGAAGCGGCGTCGGTGCCCGACGACGCCGACCTGTACGAGGCGCAGCGGCAGATCCTGCTCGACCCCACCGACCCGGAGGTGATCGCCGGGGCGCGGGCCGAGGGCATCTCCGACGAATGGATCGAGGCCGCGCAGCACTCACCGGTGTACAAGCTGATTCACACCTATGGTGTCGCGCTGCCGCTACATCCGGAGTTCCGCACCATGCCGATGGTGTGGTACATCCCGCCGCTGTCGCCGGTCGTCGACGCGGTCAGCCGCGACGGGCATGACGGCGAGGACGTCGGAAATCTGTTCGGGGCGCTCGAGGCGCTGCGGATTCCGATGGAATACCTGGCCGGGCTGTTCACCGCGGGGGACACCGCCGTCGTCGAGGGTGTGCTGCGGCGGCTGGCGGCGATGCGGTCCTATATGCGCGATATCAACCTGGGCCGCGAGACCCAGCCGCACATCCCGGCGGCGGTCGGCATGACCGAACAGCAGATGTATGACCTGTACCGGCTGCTGGCGATCGCGAAATACGATGAGCGCTACGTCATCCCGACCGCCTACGGCACCGATGGCGGGTCGCTGGAGGAGCCGGGCTGCTCGCTGTCGTTCGACGGCGGGCCCGGTATGTACGAGTCGGGCCCGTTCGGCGAGGCAAGCGGGGGGCCGGTCGCGGTGGCGGTGGAGACCTTCCACGCGCTGCAGCACCGGCAGACCACCGACGGCATGGCCGCCAACGCCGAGCATCCCTCGCGGGTCAACCTGCTCAACTGGGACGGCAGGGGAGTGCCCGCGGGGATGTTCCCGGGGGACCGGTGATGAAGCGTCGCGGCCGGGCCTGCGACACCCTGCAGGACCGGGCGGTGTGGCAGGCGGCCTCGCTGCTGCTGACCTATCCCGACGAGGGGCACAGCCGCCGCCTGGCCACGGTCGACGGTCTGCTCGCGCACGTGACCGGCCCACCGGCCGGGTTGATCGCCGAAACCCTCGCCGCGCTGGGGGATCGGGAGGTCATGGCGCTGGCGGTCGAGTACGTCGAGACCTTCGATCTGGACAAGCGGGCCACCATGCTGCTGACCTACTGGACCGGTGGCGACACCCGCAACCGCGGCGCGCAGATGGTGGCATTCACCCAGGCCTACCGGGCCGCCGGGGTCGCACCGCCGGAACATGAAGCGCCCGACCATCTTCCGGTGGTTCTGGAGTTCGCCGCCACCGTCGACCCGGATGGCGGGCGCAGGCTGCTCTGCGACCACCGGCTGCCGATCGAGGTGCTGCGCCACGTGCTCACCGAATCCGGCTCGCCCTACGCCGCGGCCGTCGCCGCGGTGTGCGCAACGCTGCCCGACGTCGCCGACGGCAACGCGCAGCGGCTCCTGCGTTCCGGGCCGCCGGCGGAATCGGTGGGCCTGCAGCCGTTCGCGCTGACCGTGCCGCCGCGCCGGGTGCAAGGAGGAGTCTGAATGTCGGGTTGGGAGATCTTCTGGGACGTGGTGCCGTACGTGACCCTGGCCGTGGTCGTGGTGGGCCTGTGGTGGCGGTACCGCTACGACAAATTCGGCTGGACCACCCGCTCATCGCAGCTCTACGAATCGCGGCTGCTGCGGATCGGCAGCCCACTGTTCCACTTCGGCATGCTGGTGGTGATAATCGGGCACCTGGTCGGGCTGTTGATCCCGGAATCCTGGATGGACCTGATCATGAGCGATCACGTCTACCACCTGCAGGCCGTGGTCCTCGGCGGTATCGCGGGTGCGGCCGCCCTCGCCGGGATCGTGTTGCTGATCTACCGGCGCCGCGCCACCGGACCGGTCTTCATGGCCACGACCGTCAACGACAAGACCATGTACGCGGTGCTGCTGGCCGCGATGGTCGCGGGTTTCACCTGCACGCTGATCGGGGCGACCCCGTCCGGGGCCGAGCACGACTACCGCGAGACCGTGTCGCCGTGGTTCCGGTCGATCTGGATCCTGCAGCCGCGGGGCGATCTGATGGTGCAGGCGCCGCTGTACTTCCACATCCACGTGATGATCGCCCTGGTGCTGTTCTGCCTGTGGCCGTTCACCCGGCTGGTGCACGTGTTCAGCGCGCCGATCGGGTATCTGTTCCGGCCCTACATCGTCTACCGCAGCCGCGATGTCGCCAAGCACGGGGAGCTGGTCGGCTCCCAGCCGCACCGCCGCGGCTGGTGACCGAACCCGAGAGACGGTCAGTAGTGCAGCCGGTCGCCGACTACCCGGACCGTCCCGGGATGCTGTGTCGCATACAGCGGGTGCAGCAGCATCGGATGACGGCAGTGCGCGCAGGACTCCTGCGGACGGTTCACCGAGGCGAACGTCAGGTGGTGGCATTCGCTGCACCGCACCACATAGCAGGCCCCGATCCAGTTGGCCAGGCCCACATAGATCGCCACCGTCGTGGCGGTCGCCAGCACCATGATCAGCGCGACGGTAAGAACTTCGTAAACCGTCATGACCGGTACCTCCAACCACGTTGAGCAACCTGACGGATAACTCAAACGGTACTCGCGAACCTTAGGATTTCCTGGCACGTTTGAAGACCTTGTCCAGGTCATCACCACGCAGCCCGTTGAGGTCGGCCTTGCGGACCTTGTGCAGTACGACAGGGCACCGCTTGCACCTCGGCTTGCTGCGACAACACTTCTTTTTCGGTTTGCGGCCGGCGAGCTTCGCGGACTTCAACGTGACGGGGCTCTCTCGTTTTCGTGATCGGCTCGGCTACCTGCGAGAATCAGCGGGTGAATTTTCGCAACGTCGCCATTGTGGCCCACGTCGACCACGGCAAAACGACCCTAGTCGACGCGATGCTGCGGCAGTCGGGTGCGCTGACGCACCGCGGCGACGACGCCGTCGAGCGGCTGATGGACTCCGGTGACCTGGAGAAGGAAAAGGGCATCACGATCCTGGCGAAGAACACCGCGGTGCACCGGCATCACGCCGACGGTTCGATGACCGTGATCAACGTCATCGACACCCCCGGTCACGCCGACTTCGGCGGCGAGGTGGAACGTGGCCTTTCGATGGTCGACGGGGTGGTGCTGCTGGTCGACGCGTCCGAGGGGCCGCTGCCGCAGACCCGGTTCGTGCTGCGCAAGGCGCTGGCCGCGCACCTTCCGGTGATCCTGGTGGTCAACAAGACCGACCGGCCCGACGCGCGGATCTCCGAGGTCGTCGAGGAGAGCCACGACCTGCTGCTCGACGTGGCCTCCGATCTCGACGACGAGGCGCAGGTCGCCGCGGAGAAGGCGCTGGACCTGCCCACCTTGTACGCGTCGGGACGGGCCGGTATCGCCAGCACCACCGAGCCGGCCAACGGCGAGAACCCCGACGGCGAGAACCTCGACCCGCTCTTCGATGTGCTGCTCGAGCACATCCCGGCGCCGTCGGGCGATCCGGAGGCCCCGCTGCAGGCGTTGGTGACCAACCTCGACGCATCGGCATTCCTGGGCCGGCTCGCGCTGATCCGCATCTACAACGGCAGGCTCAAGAAGGGCCAGCAGGTGGCGTGGATGCGCGAGGTCGACGGTTCACCCGTCATCACCTCGGCCAAGATCACCGAACTGCTGGCGACCGAGGGTGTCGACCGCAACCCGACCGATGTCGCGGTGGCCGGAGACATCGTGGCGATCGCCGGGATCCCCGAGATCATGATCGGCGATACCCTCGCCGACCCCGAGCACGCCCATGCCCTGCCGCGCATCACCGTCGACGAGCCCGCGATCTCGGTGACCGTCGGGACCAACACGTCACCGTTGGCGGGCAAGGTATCCGGTCACAAGCTGACCGCCAGGATGGTGCGCAACCGGCTGGACTCCGAACTGGTCGGCAATGTGTCGATCCGGGTCATCGACATCGGCCGTCCCGATGCCTGGGAGGTGCAGGGCCGCGGCGAACTCGCGCTGGCGGTGCTGGTCGAACAGATGCGCCGGGAAGGTTTCGAGCTGACGGTCGGCAAACCGCAGGTGGTCACCAAGAACGTCGACGGCAAGCTGCACGAACCGTTCGAGGCGCTGACCGTCGACTGTCCCGACGAGTTCGTCGGCGCCATCACCCAGCTGATGGCGGCCCGCAAGGGCCGGATGGAGGAGATGACCAACCACGCCGCCGGGTGGGTCCGGATGGACTTCATCGTGCCCAGCCGCGGGTTGATCGGATTCCGCACCGACTTCCTGACACTGACCCGCGGCACCGGCATCGCCAACGCGGTGTTCGATGGCTACCGGCCGTGGGCCGGCGAGATCCGGGCCCGCCATACCGGTTCGCTGGTGTCGGATCGCACCGGCTCGATCACCCCGTTCGCGATGATCCAGCTGGCCGACCGCGGGCAGTTCTTCGTCGAACCGGGCCAGGACACCTACGAGGGCCAGGTGGTGGGGATCAATCCGCGCGCCGAGGACCTCGACATCAACATCACCCGCGAGAAGAAGCTGACCAATATGCGTTCCTCGACGGCCGATGTGATCGAGACGCTGGCCCGGCCGCTGGAGCTGGACCTGGAGAAGGCCATGGAGTTCTGTGCGGCCGACGAATGTGTCGAGGTGACACCCGAGATCGTGCGGGTGCGCAAGGTGGAACTCACCGCGAGCCTGCGGGCCAGGGCAAAGGCACGGGCCAAGGCGCGGGGCTAGGACGCTGAGACCGAACGCCGGAGCGCTGCACGGAGCCCGGCGGGCGGGTCGTTACCCTGGGCGGGTGCCGACACCGTCCCGCCGCGCCTGCCAGACCATCGGCGCGTTCGTCTCGGTGCCGGCGCTGCTGCTCGGCGGTTGCACGGTCAGCCCGCCACCGGCCCCGCAGAGCACCGAGACGTCGGAGACCACGCCGCCGCCCCCGCCCAAGGCCACCCAGGTCATCATGGCCATCGACTCGATCGGGCCCGGTTTCAACCCGCATCTGTTGTCGGATCAGTCTCCGGTGAACGCCGCGATCGCATCGCTGGTGCTGCCGAGTTCGTTCCGCCCGGTTGCCGATCCGAAGTCGCCGACCGGGTCGCGCTGGGAACTCGACCCGACGCTGCTGGAGTCGGCCGAGGTGACGAGCCAGGACCCGTTCACGGTCACCTACAAGATCCGGCCCGAGGCGTCGTGGACCGACAACGCGCCGATCGCCGCAGACGACTACTGGTATCTGTGGCGCCAGATGGTCAGCCAGCCCGGCGTGGTCGATCCGTCGGGCTACGACCTGATCACCGGGGTGCAGTCGGTCGAGGGCGGCAAACAGGCCGTGGTGACGTTCTCCCAGCCCTACCCGGCCTGGCGCGAGCTGTTCAACGACATCCTGCCCGCCCACATCGTCAAGGACATCCCCGGCGGTTTCGGCTCCGGCCTGGCCAGGGTGCTTCCGGTCACCGGCGGCCAGTTCCGGGTGGAAAGCATTGACCCGCAACGCGATGAGATCCTGCTGGCTCGCAACGACCGGTACTGGAGTGCGCCCGCCAAGCCGGATCTGCTGCTGTTCCGCCGCGGCGGCGCCCCGGCGGCACTGGCCGATTCGATCCGCAACGGCGATACCCAGGTGGCCCAGGTGCACGGTGGCGCGGCCACCTTCGCCCAGCTCAGCGCGATTCCCGATGTGCGAACGGCCCGTATCGTCACGCCGCGGGTCATGCAGTTGAGCCTGCGGGCCCAGCAGCCGAAGCTGGCCGATGCCCAAGTGCGCAAAGCGATTCTGGGGCTGATCGACGTGGACCTGCTGGCTTCGGTGGGTGCCGGCGACGACAACACCGTCACCCTCGCCCAGGCCCAGGTGCGTTCACCGTCGGATCCCGGTTATGTCCCCACCGCGCCGCCCGCGATGGGTCGTGAGGCCGCCCTGGAACTGCTGCAGGCCGCCGGTTATGAGACGGAACCCGCCGACGAGTCGGGCGCACCGGCCCCCGGCGCGCCGCCGGAGACCGGTCGGCAGCGCATCGTCCGCGACGGTGTGCCGCTGTCGTTGGTGATCGGCGTGGCATCCAACGATCCGACCTCGGTGGCGGTGGCCAACACCGCCGCCGACCAGCTGCGCAACGTCGGGATCGACGCCTCGGTGCTGGCGCTGGATCCGGTTGCGCTGTACGGGGATGCGTTGACCAACAACCGGGTGGACGCCGTGGTGGGTTGGCATCAGGCCGGGGGAGACCTGGCCACCGCGCTGGCGTCGCGGTACGGCTGCCGCGCGCTGGAGGCCACCGCGGTCTCCACCGCGATGCCGCAGGTGACGCCGCCGCCGTCGCCGACCCCGAGCGCATCGACGCCGTCGCCGTCGGCCACCACCACGACGCCGACCGCGCCCATTCCGGCGCCCGAGTCCGGCGAACTGGTACAGGCACCGAGCAATATCACCGGCATCTGCGACCGCAGCATACAGTCGAGAATTGATGCGGCACTTGATGGTTCGGCCGACATCTCCGAGGTGATCGAGGCCGTCGAGCCCCGGCTGTGGAATATGTCGACGGTCCAGCCGATCCTGCAGGACACCACGATCGTCGCCGCGGGCCCGAGCGTGCAGAACGTGAGCCTGACCGGAGCGGTCCCGGTAGGGATCGTCGGCGACGCCGGGCGCTGGACCAAGACCAAATAGTCCCGACGACAGTGGGCCCCCGCTCCGGCGCGGGGGCCCACTGCGCGGAGTGGCCGATCAGGCTGCGCTGCTTGACTTTCCACCCGATGCGGAATCCGACTTCTTGGCGCTGCCGGCGCTGCCGGCGCTGCCGGCGCTGCCGGCGCTGCCCGTCTTGTCCGGCGAGCTCGAGCCCTCGCTCGTCTTGGCGTGCTTGCCGGGCTTCCCGGACAGGCCCTCGGCGGCCTTCTTGAAGCCGTCGGAGATATTCCTGACGGTGCCCTGGATGCCGTCGCGGACCTGCTTGAGTGGGTTGGTCCTGGCGGTCTTGGGCGCGGTGCCGACCTTGCCGGGCTCGGCCTTGGGGCTGTCCTTGACCAGGTCGGCCTTGGTACCGGCCTCGGTGCCGGCCTCGGTGCCGGCGGATTCCTCTGCCGCGGCAGGGGTTTCGTCGGCCGGGGCCGACGATGCGGCGGCGGGTTTCGCGGCATCGGTGCCGGCGACCGGTTTGGTGGCCTTGGCGGCGGCCGGTTCGGAGACCTTGAGGCTGACCGTCGTCGGGGTGTCGGCGGCCTCCTCGGTGCTGTCGGTCTCGGGCCCGAGAATTCCGCCCAGCCCCGAGAGGAGGTTGGCCCGGTCCGCTTCGGGCGCGATGGCCGCGGCGACGGCTTGGGGAATCGTGACCAGCAGGCTCTGCACGAGGCCCCTGGTGAAGGCGCTGTCGCTGGTGCTCAGCAGGCCGACATAACCGCCCTCGTACCCGTTGAGCAGCGCCCCGGTGACCGTGGCCGGGGTGTTGATCAGGGCGTCGACCGCCGCCACCGGATCACCCGCGCTCACCGCGTCGTAGACGGCCTGCGCGCTGTCCCCGAACGCGGTGACGGTGCCCAGCCCGGAACTGATCGCGCCCAGCCCGATCGGCAGTGCCAGATCCGGTACCACTGCGACCACATTCGCGAAGTTCTGCGCCATCGTGGCCGGCATCGAGAGCAGGGGAAGCAAGCCGCCGACGGGGGCCAGGATCAGCCCGAGCAGGGCGTTCTTGAACGTCTCGGTCGCGCCGGTGATATCGCCCTCGCCGATCTGCCCGAGGGCCACCCCGAGCTGCGCGGTGAAGCCGTCCGGGTTGTCCGGCCGGAGCTGGTCGACCAGACCGGTGACCGTGCTCTGCAGGCCATCGGCGATCGTGGTGGCATTGCCGAATTGATTCTCGATGAGCTGGCGCAGCGCGGGCGCCGGGTCGGCCAGCACCGACTCACCGAGGCTGCCGATATTGGCGACCGCGGTCGCCAGGACGTCGGCCCACGGGGTGATCGGGTCGGGCAGCGCGAGCTGATCCGCCAGTGCGGACAACTCGACATCGGCCGACGAGACGGCTGGGACGTGGAGGTCGGGAAGCGCCGGTGTGATGGGGCTGATCGCGATGGCGCTCGCCCCGACGAGGGCGACTCCGGCTGCGAGATACGGACGGGCTGCGACTTGCATGTACATCTCCTCTGGATGGCTGATCCCCCGGCGTCGCAAAGCTACCCGAGAGTAAGTTAAATGACCTTCCAATTTGGAAAAGTTGAATTCATCCCGCGCGGGCTGGCAACGCAGTTCGTTCTCACGGTGAACTAGCTGGTCAAAGCTCTTCTTTGGAGCGCGCCGCCGTTTCGTCTAGTGAGCGCGCTCATGCCGCGTGCGCATCCCTTGCCCGAAAACGTGTCGGCTGGCAAACATCTGTCGGAGGCCCGCAACGGTTAGCTGCGCACGAGTGCCTGGACGTTCAGACCCTGGTACGTCCGGATACCGGGCGGGTGGCGGCGCTTTGCGTCGGCATCGGGGGTCGTCGGCCGTGGTGACGGGGCGGACCGGACTCGCCGGTCGGGGCCTGCCGGGGGAGGGTCATGCCCGCCGCTGCGAACGGGAGTTTGCCGGATGCTTCCTTTCGCAACCAAATGTCGGTGAGCGTCACTTTCATCCGGACCGTAAATTTTGCCCCGTTCGACGGATCGGGGCGGCCGCGCCACCACGAACGGCAGCGTGAAGGTATGCCGGGACCGGGCGCGCTACATTCGCTATCGATGCCCAGAGAAACCGCACGCCTGCTGTTCGTCCACGCCCATCCGGACGACGAAACCCTCACCACCGGCGCCACCATCGCCCACTACGCCGCGCGGTGCGCCGATGTGCATGTCCTCACCTGCACGCTGGGCGAGGAGGGTGAGGTGATCGGCGAGCGTTACGCCCAGTTGGCCGCCGACCTGGCGGATCAACTCGGCGGGTACCGCATCGGTGAGCTCGCGGCCGCATTGGGCGCGCTCGGCATCGGTGCGCCCCGGTTCCTCGGCGGGGCCGGGCACTGGCGGGACTCGGGGATGGACGGGACGCCGCCGCGGGGTTCGCGGCGCTTCGTCGACGCCGACATGGACGAGGCGGTCGGTGAGCTGGTCTCGGTGATCGGCGAGTTGCGTCCGCACGTCGTCGTCACCTACGACCCCGCCGGCGGCTACGGCCACCCCGACCACATCCAGACCCATCGCGTGACCACCACGGCCGTCGCCGCGGCCCCCGCCGCGGTGGGCTGGACCGTACCGAAGTTCTACTGGACCGTAATGGCCACCAGCGCAATGGGTTCCGGGTTGGCCCGGCTGACCGACCTGCCCGAGGACTGGGTCAGGGTGAACGTCGACGACGTACCGTTCGGCTTCGCCGACGACAGCATCGACGCCGTCGTCGACGCCACCGAACACCTGCCCGCCAAGGCCGCGGCGCTGCGGGCACACGCCACCCAGGTCAGTGTGGCGCCGCACGGCCGGGCGCTCGCGCTGTCGAACAAGCTGGCGCTGCCGTTGCTCGGGCAGGAGCATTATGTGCTCGTCGGGGGAGAGCCGGGCCCGCGCGACGCCCGCGGCTGGGAAACCGACCTACTCGCCGGGCTGGATCTGGAATAGACCGAACCGGACGTTGTAAGCTCCGGACAGTCGTCGAAGGGATATCCATGGACCCCGATCTGGATCCGAACCTCCAGCACTGGCAGGACCGAGCGGACAACTTCCAGTGGGTCGTCGGCTCGATGGTGTCGTTGCTCGACAGCATCCCGACCTGAACCGGACCTGATCCGGATCTCGTCCCGCGTCGTTCCGATCGATGACGCGGAGCCGGCCTTCGCGGGGATCGTTCTCACCCTGCTCGCCATCGACGGCGTGATCTCCGCCGTGGTCGGCGCGCTGCTCCTGCCGATGTACATCGGCACCGTCCCGTTTCCGATCAGTGCCCTCGTCTGCGGCGCCGTGAACGCGGTGCTGGTGTGGTCGGCCATGCACTGGTCGGATTCACTGTTGCGATCCGGGCTCCCGTTGTGGACCTTCCTGGCGGCCGTCGTGGTGATGATCCTCGGCGGCCCGGGCAGCGATGTGATCTTCAACGGCCCGGGCGTATTCGCCTACAGCTCGCTGATTTTCATCGCGCTCGGCGCGTTACCCGCGGCCTGGCTGTTGCGGCGCCGCCACCTCGGCTGAGCTAGTCTCCGGTGCCGCCGGATGTGGTGCCGCCGGATTTGGCGTCGGACCTCTCGCCCTTGCCGGCCTTGACCCGCTTGACGAGCCTGTCCCTCTTCTCGGGCTTCCCGGCCGTGCGGGCGTCGCGCACGGTCCGACGGACGGTCTCGGTCGCCTTGCCCGCATCGGTGACCGCCTTGCCGACGGCGCCCTTGAGATCTTTCAGGCCGTTCGCGAGCGAACGGGCGGGCCTCGGCGCGGGCCTGGCCGGCCGGGTCGCCTCGGTCCTGTCGGTGGCCTTGCCGGTTGTGGTGTCGGCGTTGAGCGCCGTCTTGATCGAGTCCGGCACCTCGGCGACCTCGGTCGCGCGCTCCTGGGCGCCGCCCAGCTCCGCGGCGGCCGAGCCGATCGCCTCGGCGGCGTCGCTGACGCCGGACTCGACGCCGTCGGCGAGCGACTGCAGCGGACCCTGGTCGGACGGGTCGGTGATCTTGCCCAGACCGGCGTCGGCCAGGATGCGGCCGATCGGACCCGTCAGGGGCCCTTCGGTGAAGGCCTTGACCAATTTGGCGAAATCCTCGTCGCCGGCGACGGCCTCGGTGGCCGGCTCGACCGGCGTCGTCACCTGCAGTGCCGATATCTCGGTGGCCGCCGCGGCGAACGGAAGCGGCGGAAGGGGCAGCGGCGGCAGGGGCGGCAGCACCCAGCCCAGGAAGTAGTCGGCCTCGGCGACCACGGTGTTCCACGCCGCGGCGGCCACCGCCCAGCCCACGTCGCCGATACCGCTCGCCCAGACCCCCAGGTTCAGCGGATCGTTGAGCACCGGGTTGATCAGGTTGTACACCACGGTGTTCGCGATCGGCCTGATCAGGTCGTAGTAGAAGATGTCGACCTGTGCGCCGGCCAGACCCGCGAACGGCACGCCCCAGCCCCCCGCCCAGTAGGCCAGGTCGACACCGTAGTTGACCCCCCAGTCCACCCAGCCCTGGATGAACTGGTAGCTGGACGTGACGAAATCGCTCGCGGCGTTCTGCGTCGTGACGTCCCCGGGGCCCGCGGCCAGCGCCTCCGGGGCCGATCCGGTCGCGGTTCCACCCCCGGTCGGCGGCTCGGCGGGCACCGGCAGGGCCGACGTGGTCCGGCTCGCGGCGGCCAGCAGGTCGACCATGGCCTGGGTCAGATGGGGCTGCGCCGAGACCGGATGCGCCGGCACGGCGACGTCCTGCGGGGCGATCTGGATCGGCGCCAGGGCCACGGTGGTCGCGGTGGCCGCCGCCGCACCCGCCACCAGATACGACCGGACAGAAACCGTCATCGTCACACTCCTGAAATCCCGCCCGGCCTGCGCATAAAGATATCGTCGTCGACGACGATATCGCCACGGAATTCCCGTCCCGGGTGTCGGCGAGGGCGAGTCGGATAACACATTGGAAACGACGGGGGACCGATCCGGGAACGGATCGAGCCCAGCGGGCCGACCCGGCGACCGGTGCTGGGACTACTGTGGCCCCTATGTCGTGGGCATGGCAGGCGCACCGGGTTTCAGAATGTGAGATGTGCGGATGATCGTGGACAACGCCGGGGTTACACGGGAGTGGCTCTGAACCCCCAGCACGGCGCCGATCTGCCCAGTCCCGCGGTCCCCCCGAAGGCCGCGGCACCCAGCCCCACAGCGTTGCGGCGGGTGTTACGGCGGGCCAGAGACGGGGTCGCACTCAACGTGGACGAGGCCGCGATCGCGATGTCCGCGCGCGGCGACGATCTGGCCGACCTGTCTGCCAGCGCGGCGCGGGTGCGGGATGCGGGTCTGGCCTCGGCGGACCGGCGCGGTGCGCACGGCCGGTTGCCGGTCAGCTATTCGCGAAAGGTGTTCATCCCGGTCACCCATCTGTGCCGCGACACCTGCCACTACTGCACGTTCGTCACGGTGCCCGGGCGGCTGCGGGCCGAGGGCACGGGCATGTACATGGAACCCGACGAGATCCTCGACGTAGCCCGCCGTGGTGCCGAGCTGGGTTGCAAGGAAGCCCTTTTCACGTTGGGTGACCGGCCCGAGGCGCGCTGGGACGAGGCCAGGCAGTGGCTGGACGAGCGCGGTTACGACTCGACCCTCGACTACGTCCGGGCCATGGCGATCCGGGTGCTCGAGGAGACCGGCCTGCTGCCGCACCTGAACCCCGGTGTGATGAGTTGGTCGGAGCTGTCGCGGCTCAAGCCGGTCGCCCCGTCGATGGGCATGATGCTGGAGACCACGTCGCGGCGGCTGTTCAAGACCAAGGGCCTAGCTCACTACGGCAGCCCGGACAAGGATCCGGAGGTACGGCTGCGCACCCTGGACGATGCCGGCCGGCTCTCGATCCCGTTCACCACCGGCCTGCTGGTCGGCATCGGCGAGACGCTGGTCGAGCGGGCCGAGACCATGCACGCGATCCGCAAGTCGCACAAGGAGTTCGGTCACGTTCAGGAAGTGATCGTGCAGAACTTCCGGGCCAAGGACCATACCGCGATGGCCTCGGCGCCGGATGCCGGTATGGAGGATTTCCTGGCCACCATCGCGGTGACCCGGTTGGTGCTCGGCCCGAAGATGCGGATTCAGGCGCCGCCGAACCTGGTGTCGCGCGACGAATGCCTGGCGCTGATCGGCGCGGGTGTCGACGACTGGGGCGGGGTGTCGCCGCTGACTCCCGACCACGTCAACCCCGAGCGGCCCTGGCCCGCCCTGGACGATCTCGCCGAGGTGACCGCCGAGGCCGGCTACGACCTGGTGCAGCGGCTGACCGCCCAGCCGCAGTATGTGCGGGCCGGGGCGGCCTGGATCGACCCGCGGGTGCGTGGCCACGTCGACGCCCTGGCCGATCCCGACACCGGATATGCGCTCGACGTCAACCCGGTCGGGCGGCCATGGCAGGAACCCGATGAGGCCTCGGAGTCGTTGGGACGCACCGATCTGCACGCCGCGATCGATTCCGAGGGGCGGCTCACCGAGACCCGCAGCGACCTCGACAGCGCCTTCGGCGACTGGGAGTCGATCCGGGCCAAGGTCACCGAACTCGCGGCCCGCGCACCCGAGCGCATCGACACCGATGTGCTCGCCGCGCTGCGCTCGGCCGAACGCGATCCGGCGGCCTGCAGCGACGACGAGTATCTGGCGTTGGCCACCGCCGACGGCCCGGCCCTGGAAGCCGTTACCGCGCTGGCGGATTCGCTGCGCCGCGAGGTGGTCGGCGACGATGTGACGTTCGTGGTGAACCGCAACATCAACTTCACCAACATCTGCTACACCGGATGCCGGTTCTGTGCGTTCGCCCAACGCAAGGGCGACGCCGACGCCTACTCGCTGTCCACCGATGAGGTCGCCGACCGGGCCTGGGAGGCGCATGTCGCCGGCGCGACCGAGGTGTGCATGCAGGGCGGGATCGATCCCGAGCTGCCCGTCACCGGCTACGCCGATCTGGTGCGCGCGGTCAAGGCCCGGGTGCCGTCGATGCACGTGCACGCGTTCTCCCCGATGGAGATCGCCAACGGGGTGACCCGCAGCGGTCTGTCGGTGCGGGAGTGGCTGACGTCGCTGCGTGAGGCGGGCCTGGACACCATCCCTGGCACCGCCGCCGAGATCCTCGACGACGAGGTGCGCTGGGTGCTGACCAAGGGCAAGCTGCCCACCTCGGAGTGGATCAACGTGGTGACGACGGCTCACGAGGTGGGCCTGCGATCGTCGTCGACCATGATGTACGGCCACGTCGACACCCCCAAGCACTGGGTGGGCCATCTCAACGTGCTGCGCTCGATCCAGGACCGGACCGGCGGGTTCACCGAATTTGTGCCGCTGCCGTTCGTGCACCAGTCCTCGCCGCTGTATCTGGCCGGCGGGGCGCGTCCGGGTCCGACGCACCGCGACAACCGGGCCGTGCACGCGCTGGCCCGGATCATGTTGCACGGCCGGATCCCGAGCATCCAGACCAGCTGGGTCAAGTTGGGTATCGAACGGACTCAGGTGATGCTGCGCGGCGGCGCCAACGATCTCGGCGGCACGCTGATGGAGGAGACCATCTCCCGGATGGCCGGCTCGGAGAACGGCTCGGCCAAGACCGTCGAGGAGTTGACGGCGATAGCCGAGGGGATCGGCAGGCCCGCCCGGCAGCGCACCACCGACTACACCCCGCTGGCCGCCTGACTTCTTTGCACCGCGAGCGCGCGTGTCTGTTGGTAGGCGCGCCGCATTTCGTCGGCAATCCACGCACGCTCGTCGGCTACGGCAGTGCGCCGGCTGGTGTCAGGCAGTTGACATCGTGTCCGTCGCCTGCCGTTCCGGAGTCGACGAGTCGGCCGGCGAGGATCTCGCATGCCAGCATCGTCGCGTCTCCGATCACGGGGTCGGCGCCCACCATCTGATCGCCGGTGCCGCTCGCGGAGAATGTCGCCCGGCCACCGCAGTGCGTCGCCGTCTGCAACGTACCGGTCGCACCGTCGGGAGCGGTGATCTCGATGCAGTCAGCGCCCGCCCAGTTCACGACGGTGGTAAAGACGCCGCCGGCTGCCGGGGGAGCAGCCGGGGTCGGAGCTGCCGGTGTGCCATAGAGCGGCAACCCTCCGGTGGCGGATGCGCTACCGCCCCCGCCGGTCTCACATGCGACGCCGTCGCCGTCGCGATCCAGCTTTGAGCTGTACCCCGGTTGCCCGGCATACAGCGGGGCGGCGCCGGCGGCGCGGGCGGCAGCGCAATTGGGGAAGGCGCCCGCGGTGGGGGCGGTGATGAGTCCGGCCACCGGGGCCAGGCAGGCGAGACCGAGCAGGAGACGACGCATGGGGATCCGATCTAAAATTGACATGACGGAAAATTATCGAGCAGACGAATGATGCACCGCCGTCGTCAAGATCGACGGTATTTCTCCAAAAGCCGCCGGAATGAAATCGGACCATGGTCCGTTTAGTCTGGGGAGGGGTGCCGGACGCGCCGGCCCCCGAGACCAAGGAGACGCCATGACCGTTGCAGTAGCCACCGACCTCACCGCGGGCACCTGGGCCATCGACCCGGTGCACTCGTCCATCTCGTTTTCCGTGCGCCACCTGGTGGTGAGCAAGGTGCGGGGCGCGTTCCGGGACTTCTCCGGTGCGGTCGTCGTCGCCGAGGACGGCACCCCGTCGGTCAACGCCGAGATCGTGATCGGTTCGGTCGATACCGGCAACGAGCAGCGCGATGCGCACCTGAAGGCGGCCGACTACTTCGACGCCGAGAAGTACCCGACCGCCACGTTCCGCTCGACCGGAGTCACGGCCAAGGGCGACGACTACGTCCTCGACGGCGAGTTCACCCTCCATGGCGTCACCAAGCCGGTCAGCCTCGAGCTGGCGTTCAACGGCGTCAACCCCGGTATGGGCCACGGTGCCGTCGCCGGCTTCGAGGCCTCGGTTGTTTTAAACCGCAAGGATTTCGGCATTGACATCGATATGCCGCTGGAGACCGGTGGCGCCGTCGTCGGCGACAAGGTCACCATCGCCCTCGAGATCGAGGCACTGCGCCAGGCCTGACCCCGTTTCTCCGGCGAGCAGACGCGCGTGTACCCGAACGGGCTCGTTTTCGGGTACCGATGCGTCTGCCCGCGGGAAGAACGGAAGGAAGTTCCTACAACCGCGCGGCCAGCTCGGTGCCCTGGCGGATCGCCCGCTTGGCATCGAGTTCGGCCGCGAGTGCCGCCCCGCCGATGACGTGCGGTTCGATACCGCGGTCGCGCAGCGCGGCTTCGAGGTCGCGCACGGATTCCTGGCCCGCGCAGATCACCACGTTGTCGACCGCGAGCACCCGGGCGTCGGCGTGCTCGGGGCCGAAGCTGATGTGCAGCCCGGCATCGTCGATGCGCTCGTAGTTGACCCCCGACAACTGTTGGACGCCTTTGGCTTTCAGTGACGCCCGATGCACCCAACCTGAGGTCTTGCCCAGCTTGCGGCCCTGCGGGCCCTTGGTCCGCTGCAGCAGATACACCTCGCGTACGGCGGGGGCGGGCAGCGGGGTGGTCAGCGCACCCCTCGCCTCCTGCGGATCGGCCGCCCCCCATTCGGCCTTCCACTCCTTGAGGTTGAGCGTCGGGGATTGATCGGTGGTCAGGAACTCGCTGACATCGAACCCGATCCCGCCGGCCCCGATCACGGCCACCGTCTTGCCGACCGGCGCCCCGCTGATCGCCTCGGCGTAGCTGAGCACCATCGGATGGTCGATGCCGGGAATGTCGGGCATCCGCGGCGTGACCCCGGTGGCCAGCACGACATCGTCGAAGCCGGTCAACTCCTCGACGCCGGCACGGGTGCACAGCCGCACCGCCACACCGTGCTTGCCCAGCATCGTGGTGTAGTAGCGGACCGTCTCGTTGAACTCCTCCTTGCCGGGAATCCTTCTGGCCAGGTCGAATTGGCCGCCCACGCGCGATCCGGCCTCGAACAGCGTCACCCGGTGCCCGCGCTGGGCCGCGCTGACCGCGGTGGCCAGCCCGGCCGGGCCTGCCCCCACCACGGCCACCGATCTGGCCCGGCGGGTCGGCGCGAGTACCAGCGAGGTTTCGCGCCCCGCCCGCGGATTGAGCAGACACGACACGTTCTTGTGGACGAACGCGTGGTCGAGACAGGCCTGATTGCAGGCTATGCAGGTGTTGATCTCGTCGGCCGCATCGGCCGCGGCCTTGCGCACCCACTCCGGGTCGCTCAGCAGCGGCCGGGCCATCGAAATCAGCTGGACGTGAGTTTCGGCCAGGATCTGTTCTGCGTTCTGCGGCATGTTGATCCGGTTCGAAGCGACCACCGGGACCCGCACGTGCTCGGCCAGTGAACTGCTGATGTCGACGAACGCGCTGTTGGGCACCGAGGTGACGATGGTCGGCACCCGCGCCTCGTGCCAGCCGAAGCCCGAGTTGATCAGCGTGGCCCCGGCCTCCTCGATTTCGATTGCCAGCGCGACGATTTCATCCCAGCTCTGACCGTCCTCGACGTAGTCGGCCATTGACATCCGGTAGCACACGATGAAGTCGGTGCCGACCGCCTCGCGCACCCGCCGTACGATCTCGACCGGGAATCGACGCCGTTTCTCCGGTGTGCCACCCCATGCGTCGGTGCGCCTGTTGGTGCGTGGTGCCAGGAACTGGTTGAGCAGATAGCCCTCGCTGCCCATGATCTCCACACCGTCATAACCCGCCTCGCGGGCGAGCAGCGCGCACCGGACGAAGTCGCCGATCGTGCCGTCGACGTCGCGCAGCGCGCGCGGCCGAAAGGGGTTGATCGGGGCCTTGATCGACGATGCGCTCACCGAAAGCGGGTGGTAGGCATAGCGTCCGGCGTGCAGGATCTGCAGCAGGATCTTCCCGTCGGCGTCGTGCACGCCGCGGGTGATCTTGCGGTGCCTGCGCGCCTCGCCCGAGGTCACCAGTTGTGACGCGAACGGCAGCAACCAGCCGGTCTTGTTCGGCGCGTAGCCGCCGGTGATGATGAGCCCGACGCCGCCGCGGGCGCGTTCGGCGAAGTACTCGGCGAGTTTCCCGGTATCGCGGGCCCGGTCCTCCAGGCCGGTGTGCATCGAACCCATCACCACCCGGTTGCGCAGCGTGGTGAATCCAAGATTCAACGGCGACAACAGGTTCGGATATTTCACGACGACTCCAGGGCTCGGGATACTTCGGACAGCCAGTCGATGGCGCTCTCCTCGGCGCGGATGCCGCCGCGCAGTACCAGGTACTGATGCAGAGCGCTGCCGGTCAACGATGACGGATCGGGGAACTGCCGCTTCTCATACCCGCGGAAGGTGTCGAGCAGCGCGGCCCGTTCGGCGCGCAGCGCGTCCACCTGGGTGCGCAGGGCCGAGACGTCACCGTAGGCGGCCGCGCGCACTTTGACGGCCAGATCCCTGGTGCGGTTGTCGGCCACCGACCCGCCGCGACCGGACCTGGCTCCGGTGACGGGTTCGGCGATCCAGCGGGCGAGCTCGGCCCGCCCGTCGTCGGAGACCGTGTAGACCTTCTTGTCCGGCCGTCCGTGCTGGACCACCGGGGTGACGCGAACCCAGCCGTCGCGCTCCATGGTCCGCAGGGTGCGATAGATCTGCTGATGGGAGGCGGCCCAGAAATGGCCGATCGAGCGGTCGAACCGGCGGGCGAGTTCGTATCCGGACCCGGTTTGTTCGCAGAGCGACACCAGGATGGCGTGCTGGAGGGCCATGGCTGAAGGGTAGGCGGAACCGGCGGTCCTATGCAACGTGTTGCACTGCAGTGAAGTGCATAGTGGTGGCCCCTAGGCGAGGTGTATCTGCAACGGTTAGTATCAGTAACCACACGCCACCCCTACCGGGCGGCGTGTGAAGTTAGGGCACACTGAGACGCGCGTCCAGGTACGGCCAACGCATACTGGCCACGCACTACCGGACCGGGCTCACGAGCCCTGACCCGAGCCCGACCAGCAGCCCACTGGACAGGAGAGACATCAGTGACGTACGTCATTGCCGAACCCTGCGTCGACGTCAAAGACAAGGCATGCATCGAGGAATGCCCCGTCGACTGCATCTACGAGGGCGGACGCATGCTGTACATCCACCCCGACGAGTGCGTGGACTGCGGTGCTTGTGAGCCGGTCTGCCCGGTCGAGGCCATCTACTACGAAGACGATGTGCCAGACCAGTGGGCCAGCTACACGCAGGCCAATGCCGACTTCTTCGCCGAGCTGGGCTCGCCGGGTGGCGCCTCCAAGGTGGGCCAGACCGACAACGACCCGCAGGCGATCAAGGATCTGCCGCCGCAAGGTGAGGACTGACACTGTCGGCTGAGGTCATCTCGATGAGGGCGCGATCGGCCCGCTCGGCGCTGCCGGAGTTTCCCTGGGACACCCTGGCCGATGTCACCGCGACGGCCAGGGCGCACCCGGACGGCATCGTCGACCTTTCGGTAGGCACTCCAGTAGATCCCGTGGCCCCGCTGATCCGGGAGGCGCTGGCGGCCGCCAGCGCC
>NZ_JBSFPX010000078.1:0-30786 GCF_053588415.1 Mycobacterium sp. NPDC003449 | reverse complement strand
CCGGAATGCGCATTCCCGGGTACCGCCGCGTCTGCTCGCGGGGAAAAGTGCGGGGAGAAATCAGCGCCACTGATAGCGGGTGCGGGGCCGGCCGGCCTTGCCGTACTCGGTGTTGCGGGTGACGGTGCCGTCCTCGGCGAGGCGCTCCAGGTACCGCCACGCCGTCACCCGGGACACCCCGACCTGCTTGGCCACCTCATCGGCCGTCAGCCCGTCGGTCACGTCGCGCACCGCACGGGCGATCCCATCGGTGGTCTGCGGGGACGCACCCTTGGGCGCCGTGGATTTGTCTGCGGCAACCCGCAATTCGGCCAGGGCGCGGTCCACCTCGGCCTGGCTCGCGGCGTCGGTCCCCGCGGGCAGTGCGGTTCGGTAGCGCCGGTACCGCTCCAGCCGGTCGCGGAATGCCGCGAAAGTGAACGGCTTCAACAGATACGCCAGGGCGCCGTGAGCCACCGCCGCGCGCACCATCTCCAGATCCCGCTCGGAGGTGATCGCGATGATGTCCGGTGCGGGCGAGAGCCCCGACAAACCGGAGGCCAGCGAGATTCCGCTGGCATCGGGCAGGCCGATGTCGAGCAGGACCAGATCGACCGGGTGCTCGGAGGCGGCGTTCTCGGCGGCGGCCCGCATCGCGTCCCGCGCGGTGTGCACCACCGCGACCGTCGAAAACCCCTGCAGCCGGCCAAGATAGGTGTTGTGCGCCTCGGCGATGAGCGGATCGTCCTCGACGATCAGTACATTGATCATCGGGGCACCGTCACGGTCACCACCGAGCCGTAGGTCACGTCGGCCCGCAGACTGCCGCCGTGCTTCTTGACCACCTGGGCGACCAGGGCGAGGCCAAGGCCGTGGCCGGCCGGATCGGTGGACTTGGTGGAATACCCACGGTGCATTGCCTTTTCGAAAGTCTCCTGGTCCATGCCGGCCCCGCTGTCGGCGACCTGGATCAGCAGTTCGGTGCCGTCCTGGGTCACGGTGACCTCGACCCACGGGTCGTCGCGGTCGCAGGCGTCCATCGCGTTGTCGATCAGGTTTCCCAGCACGGTGACCAGCTCCTGACCGGAGAGCACCGTCTCATCGGAGAGCTGGGTGTCCTCGGTGACCGTCAGCGCGATGCCGCGCTCGTCGGCCTGGGCCGATTTACCCAGCAGCAGGGCCACCAGGGCCGGCTCGTTGACCGCCTGCGACAACCGGTCCACCAGCCGCTGGGACAGTTCCAGCTCGCTGGTCGCGAAGCGCACCGCATCCTCCGGGCGGCCCATCTCCACCATGGTGACGACGGTGTGCAGCTTGTTGGCCGATTCGTGGGCCTGCGCCCGCAGCGAGTCGGCCAGCACCTGCAGCGCACTGAGTTCGCCCAGCGCGCCCTGTAATTCGGTGCGGTCGCGGATCGTCACCACCTCGGAGCGGGAGTCGACCACCCTGGCCCGGTTGACCACGAGCACCCGCTCGTCGGTGACGTGCAGCTCGTCGCGGGCACCGGGATCGTGGGTCTGCAGGAACGCGGGCAGATCCGCGGGCCGGACCGGGCCCGGCGGCAGACCCAGCAGGCGCCGGGCCTCGTCGTTGACCAGTGCCACACCGGTACGGTCCAGCACGATCAGGCCCTCCGACACCGAATGCAGGATGGCGTCGTGATGGTCGTACATCACCCGCAGCTCGTCGGGCCGCAGGCCGTGCGTCTGGCGCAGCAGGCGGCGGCGGATCGCCAGGCCACCGATCAGGGAAACGGCCAGCGCCCCGGCGGTGATCGCCGCGATGAGCGGAATCTGGGCCCGCCAGCGCTGCGCCAGCGTCTGCTGGGTGATACCCGCCGACACCAGCCCGACGATGGTCCCGTCCGCGGCCCGCACCGGCGTGATGGTCCGCACCGAGGGGCCGAGGGTTCCGGTGTAGACCTCACTGAACGTCTCGCCGCGCAGCGCCGGCTCGACGGTGCCCAGATAGTGCCCGCCGATCTGGCTGGGATCGGTGTGGGTGAACCGGGTGCCGTCGGGGGCCATGATGGTGATGAACGCGATGCCGGTGCCGGTGCGGACCGCCTCGGTGACCGGCTGCAGAATCTCCGTGGCCCGCCCCGACTGAATGGCCGACGCGGTCGACGGGGAGTCGGCCAGCGCGGTGGCGATCCCGATCACCTGCTGGCGGGCGGCGGTCTCGGCATCGTTGCGGGCATCGAGCAGCGCGAGTGCGGTCCCGGCCAGCACGATCACGGCGACGACGAGGACCTGCAGTGCGATGGCCTGGCCGGCCAGGGACCGGGGCCAGAGTCTGCCCACCCCACCCACCTCATGCCTGTCGTATGAACACAATGAACTTAAACGTGACCTGGCTCACGTCATGGTTGAAACTACTTCCAGACCCTAACGAAGTCGAACTGGAGGTAGTACCCGATGAGCGTCACCATCGACCGTCAACCGGAGCCGGCGCCGCCGCGGCGCCGCGACCGCACGCACTGGCTCTACATCGCCGTGATCGTGGCGGTGCTCGCCGGTGTGGCGGTGGGCCTGCTGGCTCCCGAGGTCGGCAAGAGCGTCGGCGTGCTGGGCACCATGTTCGTCGACCTGATCAAGATGATGATCGGCCCGGTGATCTTCTGCACGATCGTGCTGGGCATCGGCTCGGTGCGCAAGGCCGCCACCGTGGGCAAGGTCGGCGGCCTGGCCTTCGTCTACTTCCTGGTGATGTCCACCTTCGCGCTGGCGATCGGCCTGGTGGTCGGCAACATCCTGCATCCGGGCACTGGCATGCACCTGACCGAGGGCTCGGCAGGCAAGGGCGCCGAACTCGCCGAGACGGCGCACGAGGCCGGCGGCCTGATGGACTTCGTCCGCAGCATCATCCCCGAGACCCTGCTGTCGTCGCTGACCGCGGGCAGCGTGCTGCAGGCCCTGTTCGTGGCGCTGCTGGTCGGGTTCGCGCTGCAGGCGATGGGCAGCTCGGGTGAGCCGATCCTGCGCGGCATCGAGCATGTGCAGAAGCTGGTGTTCAAGGTGCTGATCATGATCCTGTGGCTGGCCCCGATCGGTGCGTTCGGCGCGATCGCCAACGTGGTCGGCCAGACCGGCTGGACGGCCGTCACCCAGCTGCTGACGCTGATGCTCGGGTTCTACCTGACCTGCGTGCTGTTCGTGTTCGGTGTGCTCGGTGTGCTGATGCGCGTGGTCGCGGGCGTCTCGATCTTCAAGCTGGTGCGCTACCTGGCCCGTGAGTACCTGCTGATCGTGTCCACCTCGTCCTCGGAGTCGGCCCTGCCGCGGTTGATCGCCAAGATGGAGCACCTGGGCGTGGAACGCACCACCGTCGGCGTCGTGGTGCCGACCGGCTATTCGTTCAACCTCGACGGCACCGCGATCTACCTGACCATGGCCTCGCTGTTCATCGCCGGCGCGTTGGGCGACCCGCTGTCGGTCACCGAGCAGATCGGCCTGCTGGTGTTCATGATCGTCGCGTCCAAGGGCGCCGCGGGCGTGAGTGGTGCCGGCCTGGCCACGCTGGCCGGCGGGTTGCAGGCGCACCGGCCCGACCTGCTCGACGGGGTCGGCCTGATCGTCGGGATCGACCGCTTCATGTCCGAGGCCCGCGCCGTCACGAACTTCTCCGGCAACGCCGTCGCCACCATCCTGGTCGGGTCCTGGACCCACACGATCGACAAGGACCGGGTCGACTCGGTGCTGCGCGGCGAGGATCCGTTCGACGAACTCACCATGGTCGACGAACGACCCTCGGCGATCGCGGAATCCGAATCCGCCCCCGAACCCGCCCGCGCCTAGCGTTCGGCGGCAGGGCCCGGCCGGGTTCCGGCCGGGCCCTTTGCCGTCGTTGAACCGTGCCCCGCCCGTGCTCGTAACACAGGTGACGACGTCGCCGACATATAACGCGAGAAGGCAAGGAAGACACGGTCATGCGAGTAGCAATCGTCATGCTGGCCGCGTCGGGGGCGGCAGTGGGAACCATCCTGGCTCCGGCCGGGCCCGCAGCGGCGGAATCGGCCATTGAGGCCATCGGTCGACTGCAGGCGGACGGGTATCAGGTGAACATCGACCGGGTGGGCAGTGCGCCGCTGGATCAGTGCATCGTCACCAGCATCCGCAACCCGCAGAATCAGACGAAGCTGATCCGGGTCGAGCGGATCGGCAAGAACGGCAAGAAGGATTTCGACCTGATCCCGGTCGTGGTGCGGCGCACCATCACGGTGTCACTGGACTGTTCGGGCTGACACTCTCAGCCTGCCGTCACCGTTGCGGGCCTATCATGCGGAATGCGGCCCGTTACGACATCGCCGCCCGGAACGCGGGCGGCCCGGCCGGGTTCGCCCGGGCCGGGGGCCCGCCTGATGGCGCTGGTGGTGCATCCGACGTCGCCACCGTTGTGGCTCGGCATCGTGGTCGCGGCGGTATTCATCGCCGCGGAGACGCTGCTGGTGTTCGCCTTGCGCAGGATGGCCCCCGAGAACACCTTCGGTGCGCTCTTCCTGTTCGGTGTGCTGGTGGTGTCGGCGGGCTGGGGGCTCGGCCTCGCGGTGACCACCACCCTGGCAAGTGCCCTGGCCTACATCCATTTTCACCTCGCGGCGGCCGGTGGCCTGTTGCCGATCGAGGAGCAGGACGTGATCGCGGTGCTGATCTTCCTGCCGGTCGCGCTGCTGGCCAATGCCCTCGCCGGGCACGCGCGGTCGCGGGCCGCCGAGGCCGATCAGCGCCGCAGGGAGGCCGAGGCGCTTGCCGGACAACAGGTCGCGCTGCGCAGGGTCGCGACGCTCGTCGCGCATGCGGTGTCGCCGGCCGAGGTGTTCACCGCCGTGGCCCAGGAGTTGGCGCGATGCCTGGGCGCTCAGCATTCGGCCCTGGCCCGCTTCGAGTCCGACGGCACGGCGGTCGTGGTGGCGGCCTATGACGAACCCGGGTTGACCCAGACGAGGGTCGGCAGCCGGTTCTCGTTCCACGGCGCCAGCGTCGCGGCCATGGTGTCGCGCACCGGAGCGCCCGCCCGCCAGGACGACTACGGTTCGGCGCCAGGGGCCGACGCACAGTACATCCTCGATCTCGGGCTGCGTTCGGGGGCCGGGGCACCGATCGCGGTCGGTGGCCGGATCTGGGGTGCGGCCTTTGTCGGGTCGAGTGGGCCGGCCCCACTGCCACCCGGCACCGAGTACCGGGTCGACGATTTCGCCGGGCTCGTCGCGACCGCGATCGCCAACGCGGCGGCCCGGGTGGAGATCACCGCCTCCCGCGCCAGGATCGTCACGGCAGCCGACACGGCCCGACGGCGCTTCGAACGTGACCTGCACGACGGCGCCCAACAACGGCTCGTCTCACTGGGTTTGGAGCTGAGACTGGCCGAGTCCTCGGTACCCGACGGTCACCACGAGCTGAGTGAACGGCTGTCGGGGATCGTGCGGGGCCTCAACGGTGTCTCGGAGGAGCTGCGAGAGATATCGCGGGGAATCCATCCGGCGATCCTGTCGCGGGGAGGTCTCGGACCCGCCCTCAAGGCCCTGGGCCGTCGTTCGGTGGTTCCCGCCGTGGTCGACGTGGACGTCACGGGGCGGTTTCCGGAAAGCGTCGAAGTCGGGGCGTATTACGTGGTGGCCGAGTCCCTGACCAATGTGGCCAAACATGCGAAGGCGTCCGGGGTCCGGGTCCGGGTGCACCCGGACGGCCCGCACCTGCGCCTGTCGATCACCGACGACGGGATCGGTGGAGCCGACCCGGCCCGGGGGTCCGGGCTGATCGGTCTCAGGGACCGCGTCGAGGCGCTCGGCGGCACACTGGAGATGTCCAGTCCCGCGGGCCGCGGGACCGTGCTGACCGCCACCATCCCGGTGGACGCCGACGGAGCCGTTTCCGGTTAGCCGCAGCCCGTGATGGGGGACAGCGGTAACGACGCGGTGTGGCCGCGGCGCAATCCTGGAATCGGAAGGATAACAACGATTTCAGAGGAGTGAAACCATGCCGACAGTTTTACGGCGGGCCGCCGTGGCGGTGGCGGCCGGTGCGGCGGCGGCCGCCATCAGTATCGCGCCGGTCGCGGCCGCGGCACCGCTGCCGACCCATCCGGCGGCCGTGGCCGATCACACCGTCGACGCGGTGCAGACCGGCTGGCACGGCGGCTGGGGCGGCCACCACGGGGGGTATCACGGCTGGCGCGGCGGGGGCTACGGGTGGGGCCACTACGGGCACTGGTGGCCCTGGGGCTGGTGAGCCCCCTCGTGCGGTCACTGCCCGGGTAGCGCCTGGCGGAACCAACCGGTGATGGTGGTCGGATGGGTGATCGCGGTGCCGACCACGACCGCGTAGGCGCCCGCGTCGATCGCGGCGCGGGCCTGCGCGGGGGTGTGGACCCGGCCCTCGGCCACGATCGGCACCTCGGGCAGGCGCGAGACCAGCAGCTCGACGAGTTCCAGGTCCGGGCCGTCGGTCCTGGGTCGCCCGCCGGTGTAGCCGGCCAGCGTCGTGCCGATGAGGTCGGCACCCGCGTCGCGGGCCGCGAGCGCATCGTCCAGCGATGCGCAGTCGGCCATCACCAAGGTCGGGGCGCTCTCGCTTTCGTGTAGCGCCGCGATGGTCTCGGCCAGGCTCAGGCCGTCGGGCCTGCGCCTGCGGGTGCCGTCGAGCGCGACGATCTCGGCCCCGGCCTCCCGGACCGCGGCCGCATGCCGCAGCGTGGGCGTGATGAACACGGTGTCCTGGTCGGCATCGCCGACTTTCCACAGGCCGATCAGCGGAACCTCGGTGCGGCCCTTGATGAACGAGATATCGGCCAGCCCCTGGGCGCGGATGCCCACCGCGCCGCCGGCCACGACGGCCTTGGCCATCTGGGCCATGGTCTCGGGGTGGCGGAGTGGCTCGCCGGGGTAGGCCTGGCAGGACACGATCAGTCCGCCGGCGATGGCCCGAATCGGATCGGTCATGGGCGATCTCCTGTCGGTGTGATGATGGCGGACATGCCGAATGCGGCGGCGCCGAGGACCGCGGCATGTGTGCCACGCTGAGCCGGCAGGAGCGGGCAGTCCTCGACGGCATCGATGACTTGCTCGGTGGCGGCGTCGGTGACCTCCGACCACCACAGCGCGCCGGACCCGGCCAGCCCGCCGGACAGGATGACCGCGTCGGGGTCGAGCATGTTGACCCATCCACCGACGGCCCGCCCGAGTGCCCGGGCGGCCAGGGTCACGCACTCGCTCGCCAGCGGGTCACCCGATTCGGCGAGCCCGGTCAACCGGCGGGTGTCGGCGGCGGTGCCGCCGCGGCGCCGGTACAGCTCGAGAAGCCCTGGCCCGGAGGCGATCGCCTCCAGATGCCCCGAGCGACCGCATGTGCATTCCAGGCCGTCGGCCTCGGGGGACGGGATGTGCCCGAGGTGCCCGGCGGCCCAGTGGGCCCCGGCCACCGGGACGCCGTCGATGACGAACGAGCCACCGATCCCGGTGCCCGCGGCGACCATCAGCAGGGTGTGCAGTCCGCGTCCCGCACCGTAGCGCGCCTCCCCGATGGCGTGTGCGTGCACATCGTTGGTGACCCGCACCGGCAGCCCGGTGCCCGCCGCGACCATCCGGCCCAGCGGGGTGCCTGCCCAGTCGGTCAGCTGCTCGGTCGCCGACAGCACGGTTCCGTGTTCGCCGTCGATGACGCCTGCCGAACCGATGCCGATGGCGATGGGGTCGGGTAACCCGGTGCGCCGGGCCCGGTCCCGGATATCGGCGACGAGGCCGATGACCGTGGCGACGATCGCCTCGGGTCCGTCACCGGCGGGTGTCGTTGCGGTGCAGTCGAGTTCGATCTCGCCGCCGGAAAGCACCAGGCCCGCCGCCGTCTTGGTTCCGCCAAGGTCGACGCCGATGCCCGCGGTCATCGCCCGGAGACCGCGGGCGCCACATCCCTTGGGCCGACGGCGGCGAGGATGGTCCGCACCGCCTCGACGTCGTCGCCGGCCAGCGCGTCGAACGGCTCCGGCACCTGGTTGGTGGAGATGACGCCCAGAAGCATCAGCGCGGTCTTGAAGGCGCCGACGCCCGCGCCCCATCCGGTCACGCCCTTGGCGGACAGGCAGATCTCCATGAGCGCCGCCAGCCGGTCCTGTTCGGTGCGCACGGCGTTCCAGTCACCGGCCAGGTGGGCCCGGTGCAGGCGCACGTAGCCGTCGGGGTCGACGTTGGCCAGGCCGGGGACCGAGCCGTGCGCACCGCTGAGGTACGCGCCGTCCACCACGAACTCGTGGCCGGTGAGCAGGGTCAGCGGTTCGCCGGCCGCCCGGTTCTTCAGGCACAACCGGCGAAACGAGATGTCGTCACCCGATGAGTCCTTGACCCCGGCCAGTGCTCCGTCGCGGCCGAGGCCCACCAGCATGTCGGGATCCAGCTTGGTGTGGACGCAGACCGGAATGTCATAGGCGTACACCGGAACCCGCGCACGCTCGCCGAGGAGCTCGAAATGGCGCCGGATCTGCGGGGTGTGGGTGATGGCGTAGAAGGGTGCGGTGGCGACCACGGCGTCGACACCGGCGTCCTCGGCGGCCCGCACATGCTCGAGCACGCGTGCGGTCTGGGTGTCGATCGCACCGGCGAGCAACGGCACCCGGCCCGCGATGATCCGGACCGCCTCGCCGATGACCTGGGCCCGCATGGCGTCGGTGCAGAACGCGACCTCACCGGTGGACCCGAGGACGAACAGACCGTCCACGCCCGCGGCGATGTGCCGGTTGATCACCCGCTCGAACGATTCGACGTCGAGTCGACGGTCCTCGGTGAGTGGGGTCACGACGGGGGGAACAACCCCGGTCAGTCTGCCGGCGGTGCTCATGGTGATACTCCTCGAAATATGTTGGTAGTTCTTACTTGTCCGCTGTTTCGGCTTCCGGCATGACCTCGGTGCTGTCGGTCGGCCAGACGTGGTCGGGTTTGATCAGCCGCTGAACGCGCAGCGGCGCATTGATGCCGATCAACACGATCACCACCGCGGTCAGCCCGAAGGACAGCACCGCCAGGGAGGTGCCCAGCGACATGTGGGTGGCCAGGCTGGCGCCGAGTACCGGTGCCACCGCACCGCCCAGCGCGCCCACGTTGTAGCCGAATCCGAGCCCGGCGGCGCGTTTGTCGACCGAGAAATAGCCGCCGATCCACTTGGGCAGGAGACCCGAGATGCCCTGGCCGAACACCTGCTGCAGGAACAACAGCAGCCCGAGCAGGAGCAGGTTGCCGCCGCCGATCAGGAACACCGGGAAGATCAGCAGCTGCGAGACGACCAGGCTCATCCAGTAGGCGCGGCGGGTGCCGAAACGGTCCCCGGTGAAGCCGGCCACGATGCTGCCGACGGCGGCGCCGAAGCCGGAGAAGAACAACACGTTCGCGGCGTGTGCCGGATCGAGCCCGAGGTCGGACTTCAGGTAGGTGGGGAGCAGCGCCTGGATCGGCCAGGAATACAGGAACGCGGTGAACACGATCAGCATCACGGTCAGCGCGGTCGGCCAGCGCGAACTCTCGAACTGCACCATGAACGAGACGAATACGGCCGTGGTGAGCACCGCGAGCGCGGTCACCACGATCGGGTTGCCGACCGTATGGGTGAAGATGAGCAGCAGTGCGGCGAACGCGAGCAGTGTGGCGATCACGTTGGCGACCGACCGCCGCCCCTTGTAGAGGGTGCTGAACATATCCGGGGCGGCCTTCTGGGTTCCGGCCTGGTTCGCCGCCCTGGCGCGTTCCCAGTCGTCGGACTCCGGCAGCGACCGGCGCAACCACAGTGCGATCGCGATCGGGACCAGGCCGAGGGCGAACAGCGCCCGCCAGCCCCATTCGGGCACCACGAACCGGTAGACCTGCGCGGACAGCACGGCGCCGATCGAGAACCCGCTGATCAGGAATCCGGAAGCCTTGTTGCGCATGGATTTCGGCCAGGACTCGATGACATAGGTGGAGCTGGAGCCGTACTCCCCGGCCATGCCGAGGCCGATCAGCAGTCGCGCCGCGAACAGCACCCAGTAGCCGGGGGCCAGTGCGCACAGCACCGACCCGACCGAGAACAGCACGATGCTGAGGACCATGGCGTTCTTGCGGCCGAAGCGGTCGCCGAACGCGCCGAGGGCCAGGCCGCCGAACCATCGGGAGATGAACGCCGCGGAGACCAGGGTGGCGCCCATCACCGGGGTCAGTTCGAACTCGTCGATGACCTCGGTCAGGACCAGCGTGATGATCACGAAGTCGAACCCGTCGAGCAGGTAGCCGAGCCAGGCGGCGACGAACGCCTTCCACTGCCGCCGAGAAAGCCGCCGGTACCAGGGCTGTTCTGTGTCTGCGCTGACCGTGCTCACCCCATCACCCCTTTATGAATGTCAGATGTCGGATGTCCTATGTGCGTTTAGACCGTAGTTCGCGGTGACTCATAACACAAGAGCGCTTTTTTACCTGGTGGGCGGCCTGCCTGTTTAGAGAGGACATCCGATGTAGTACGTTCAGTGTTGATCGGTGCGGGGAAGGAGGGGAGATGTCGATGCACTTCGACGTGCCTGGCCTCGCCGCTCCGAGCGATGGCGGCGGAGTGGTCGGCCGGATCAAGGAGTACATCCTGACCAATCGCCTCTCGCCGGGCGATCCGCTGCCCACCGAGAACGAGCTCAGCCAGCGGCTCAACGTCAGCCGGTCCCGGATCCGGGAGGCCGTCAAGACCCTGTCCGCCCTCGACATCGTCGAAGTGCGCCACGGCTACGGCACCTACGTGGGGCAGTTGAGCTTCCGGGCCATGGTGGAGTCCCTGGTGTTCCGCGGCATGCTGAACGCCGAGGAGGGCTTCCACGTCTTCGCCGAACTCGTCGACTTCCGCGAGTTGATCGAAACCAGCCTGGCCGGCCAGATCATGGAGCGGCTCACCCCGCAGGCGGCGCTGAGCATGCGCAGGCTCACCGAGGCCATGGCCGAGAAGGCGGCCCGCGGACAGGAGTTCGCCGCCGAGGACCGCGGGTTCCACCTGCTGCTGATGCAGACCACCGGCTCGCTCGCGGTCGGGATGACCGGCGCGTTCTGGGATGTGCACGCACTGGCCACCCAATCGCTCGGGCCGCCCGACGACCTGCCCGGCACCGTGCAGGCGCACGTCGCGATCCTCGACGCGATCGAATCCGGCGATGCCGAACGGTTGCGCACCGCGATTCGGGCGCACTACGTGCCGATCCGCGAGCGGATGACCCGGCAGCTGCCGCCACACCCGGCGGGTTGAGACAATCTCGAGGCGCGCACCCGGTCGGCGGGTAGGCGGTCACGAGGAGGAGACGTCACCATGATTCCCGCAATCGAACTCAACGACGGCACCCGCATCCCGCAGCTGGGCTTCGGCGTGTACCAGATCGAGCCCGACAGCACCGCCGCCGCGGTGCAGGTCGCGCTGGAGGTCGGCTACCGCCACATCGACACCGCAGAGATGTACGGCAATGAGCGCGAAGTCGGCCAGGGCATCCGGGACTCCGGCCTGGACCGCGGCGATGTCTTCGTGACCAGCAAGCTCAACAACGGTTTCCACCGGCCCGACGACGCCCGCCGAGCTTTCGACGGCACCCTGAAGGCGCTGGGGTCCGATCATGTGGATCTGTTTCTCATCCACTGGCCGCTGCCGACGCTGTACGACGGCGACTTCGTCTCGACCTGGAAGGTGCTGGAAGAGTTCGCCAGGGACGGCCGCGCGCGCAGCATCGGCGTGTCGAACTTCCAGCCGGCGCACCTGGACCGCCTTGCGAACGAATGCGACACGGTGCCCGCGGTCAACCAGGTTGAGGTTCACCCCTACTTCACCAACGAAGCGGTGCGGGAGTACGGGCGTGCGCACGGCATCGCGACCGAGGCGTGGTCGCCGATCGCCCAGGGACAGGTGCTCGACGACCCGGTGATCGGGCGGATCGCCGAATCCGCGGGCTGCTCGCCCGCGCAGGTCGTGCTGCGCTGGCACATTCAGCGCGGCGACATCGTGTTCCCGAAGTCGGTGTCACCGGACCGGGTCAAGGCCAACTTCGAGTTGTTCGACTTCGAACTGAACGATTCTGATATGGCGGCGATCTCGGCTCTCGATCGCGGTGAGTCCGGCAGGACCGGGCCCAATCCCGACACGTTCGACTACATACCGTCGTGAGTGGCCGGGACGGGTTCCACCCGGACTTGACGACAGGTGCTGATCACGGGCACGCCTCGCAGCGTCGGCGGGTGCATCATGTGAAGGCCGCCGAGCTCAGCTCGGCCACCGCCCAGACCGAGGGTATGCAGCGATTCGCCGCAATCGCAGGACAGTCGGTCGGCTCCGAGCGGATCTGGATGGGTGAGACCCATGTTTCGCCTGGGACGGTGTCGGACAACCATCATCACGGCGAATCCGAGACGGCGATCTTCGTGCGGAGCGGAAACCCCGAGTTCGTATTCCACGATGGTGTCCGGGAGGTGCGCATCGCCACCGCGCCCGGCGACTACGTGTTCGTCCCGCCCTACGTCCCGCACCGGGAGGAGAATCCGGATCCCAGCATTCCTGCGGTCGTGGTGATTGCCCGCAGCACCCAAGAGGCAGTTGTGGTCAACCTTCCGGAGCTGTACGCACTTCCAGAAATCAACGGGTAGCCGTAGCGATGAAGTGCGCCAACGCGCCGGAGCTTCGCAGCTGATCGATCCGCAGTCCTGAGTCGGTCAGCCAGCGGCGCACGTCGTCGACGGTGCCGCTGGCGCCGAAGATGCCCGCGCGACGGAACGCGCCGATCGCCAGATCCTGACGGAACCCGGCGCCGCGCACGACGGTGTCGCCGACCAGCCTGCCGCCCGGCTTGAGGCAGCGGGCGATCTCGCGGACGGCGGCCGCCGGGTCGGGCAGACAATGCAATCCGTTGAAAGACACGCACAGGTCGAACTCGTTGTCGTCGAACGGCATCTGCCCGATGTCGGCCTCGGTGAACTCGATGTCCTCGCGGCCGAGGCCGGTCGCCCGTTGGCGGGCACGGGCGAGCATGTCGGGGGAGATGTCGGCAGCGACGTAGCGAACGCGCTGATCCGGGCGCAGGCCGCGCAGCGCCAACCCGCCTCCGCAGGGGACGTCGAGAATCGCTGAACCCTCGGGCAGTTCGCCGATCACCCGCATACTGTCGAACAGCAGCCGGGTGTCGGTGCCCCACAGCGCGAATCCGGCGGGTCTGGCCAGCCATTCCCGTTCTACGGCGAAGTCGTAGGTGGCGCCACCGATCCGGTCGACGATGGTCCGCTCGCCCCAGATCGGCCGCTGATCTGCCATGGTCTCACTGTGCTGGCCGCGGTGCGGGCTGTCAATGTGCCTACCGTTGGCAGTTCAGCGACACCGACACCGTCTGGCTGGTGACGACCTGGACCAGGGCACGGTCGTCGCCGCCACGGCCCGGCCCGGTGTAGGGCACCCACTGGGTGAACTTCTGCGGATTGCGGACGCTGGTGACGGTGCACTGGTCCAGCGGCGCGGTCCCGACCTTGTCGATATGCACCGTGTAACCCTCCGACTGCAGCCGGCTGATCACCTGCTGGGCCGTCTCCTCGGCCGAGGCCAGGCCGGCCGGCGCGCCGATCACCCCGCACACAGCCGCAGCCATGCCGACCAGGGCCCATTTTCCGCGCATTGACCGCACCTCTCCTCAGCGACTTGGCACCATCCTCCCAGTACATCGCTTCCTGCGCCCGTTTCGTTCCCGGCGGGGCCCGCCCGCGGCGACCTGCCCGGGTCGCCGAACCGCCGCGGATCCCCGCCGGTCGCGGATAGCATCGCGGCCGTGGACAGCACGATGCAGAACTGGCCGTTGACGATCGGCGCGATCCTGCGCCATGCCTGCGGAGTCAACGGCGACCGCACCGTCACCAGCGCGACCGGGCCGGGCGGCTACCGCACCACCAGCTACCGCGAGGTGGGTGAGCAGGCGGCCCGGTTGGCGCATGCCCTGCGCGGTATCGGGATCACCGCCGACGAACGGGTCGCCACGTTCATGTGGAACAACACCGAACATCTCACCGCCTATCTCGCGGCGCCCGCCATGGGCGCGGTGCTGCACACGCTCAACATCCGGCTGTCCGCCGAGCAGATCGCCTACATCGCCAACGAGGCGGCCGACCGGGTGATCATCGTGGATTCGTCACTGGTGGGTGTGCTGGCCCCGGTGCTGCCGCTGCTGGAGACCGTGCACACCGTGATCGTCACCGGCGACGGCGATACCGCACCGCTGGCCGGCGCCGGGCCGACGGTGCTGCGCTACGACGAGGCCCTGGCCGGCCTGCCGCCCCGGTTCGACTGGCCCGACGTCGACGAAAACTCCGCGGCGGCAATGTGTTACACCAGCGGTACCACCGGCAACCCGAAAGGCGTGGTCTACAGTCACCGCTCGACCTACCTGCATTCGCTGAGCACCTGCACGGCCAACGCGGTCGACATCGGCAGCAGCGATACCGTGCTGCCGATCGTGCCGATGTTTCACGCCAACGCCTGGGGGTTGCCCTATGCGGCCATGATGGCCGGCGCGAACCTGGTGATGCCGGACCGGTTCCTCGACGGGGCCTCGCTCATCGCGTTGATCGAATCGCAGCGGCCGACCCTGGCCGGCGCCGTCCCGACCATCTGGAACGACGTGATGACCTGCCTGGAAAAGGCGCCGGGGCATGACATTTCGTCGCTGCGCCTGGTGACCTGCGGAGGTTCGGCGGTACCGGTGTCGTTGATGCGGGCGTTCCAGGAACGCCACGGGGTCTACATTCAGCAGGCCTGGGGGATGACCGAGACCTCGCCGTTGGCGACGGTGGCGAAACCGATGCCGGGGGCGACCGAGCAGCGGCACTGGTCGATGCGGGCCACCCAGGGCAGGCCCATGTGCGGGGTCGAGGTCCGGATCGTCGACGACGAGGCCAAGCCGGTGCCCGCCGACGGCAAGGCGGTCGGTGAACTCGAAGTCCGCGGCCCCTGGATCACCGGCTCCTATCACCTGGGCCGCGACGTCGAGAAGTTCGACTCCGGGTGGCTGCGGACCGGCGATGTCGGCGTGATCGACGAGGACGGTTACGTCACGCTGACCGACCGGGCCAAGGACGTGATCAAATCCGGTGGCGAATGGATCTCCTCGGTGGAACTGGAGAACCACCTGATCGCCCACCCGGCGGTTCTGGAGGCCGCGGTGGTCGGCGTCCCCGACGACCGCTGGCAGGAGCGGCCGCTGGCCGTGGTGGTGCTGCACGACGGGGCATCGGCGAGTCCGGCCGAGCTGCGGGAGTTCCTGGCGGACAAGGTTGTTCGCTGGTGGCTGCCTGAGCGCTGGGCCTACATCGACGAGGTGCCGCGCACCAGCGTCGGCAAGTACGACAAGAAGACCATCCGGGCCCGCCACGCCGACGGCGCCTACGACGTGGTCATTATCTAGCGCGAGCAGACACTGCGGTACCCCATTTCGCGCCGTCACGGGTACCGACGTGTCTGCTCGCGGGAGGAAGTCAGGCGCGGACGGCGGCCGTCGACAGCAGGTCGGTCAGCCGGTCCGGCTGGTCGAGCATCGAGAACGTGCGGGCGTTGTCGATGACCTCGAGCCGGGCGTCCGGGATGATTCTCGCCAGCCGCTCGCCGTCGCCGAGCTCGAAGAACACATCGTCGGCCGACCAGGCGATCAGCGTGGGCTTGTCGAACTCGGGCAGCCGCGCCGCCACCTCCGTGGTGACCTCGGTGCGCAGCGACAGGGTGAGCTGGCGCAGATCCTCGATGATCGCCGGATTCGCCAGGGCGGGCTCGATCCATTCCCGGGTCAGCGCGCCGATGTCGGAGTGGGCCAGCCCGGCGTAGGCCCGGTGACGCACCGCCGGGATCCGCATCGCCTGGGCCACCGCCCGGAACACCGCCCTGGATCGCGCGGCCCGGATCAGCGGTTTCAGGATGGGTGGCGGAAAGTGTTCGAACGCATCGCAACTCGTCAGCACCAGCGCACCGATGCGGTCCGGATGGTGCACCGCCACCAGCTGGGTGACCACCCCGCCGGTGTCGTTGCCGACCAGGACCACATCGCGAAGGTCGAGCGCGGCCAGGGTGTCGGCGACGATGTCCGCGACACCGCGGATGCTCCGGTCGGCGCCGGGGCGCAGCGGCTCGGGATGGGCGCCCAGCGGCCAGGTCGGGGCGATGCAGCGCAGACCGCGGGCGGCCAGCGACGCGCCGACCTGTCGCCACAGCTGGCCACCCATCATGTACCCGTGCACGAAGACGACCGGTCTGCCGTCCTTCGGCCCGAATTCCTCGAAATAGATGGTTCCGGCGTTAATCTCAATGATCGACATGGATGACTCCCGGTTCGACGCACATTTACGAACAGTCTGCCGGTAACTTACCAACAGGGTGTATGGAAATCAAGAGACGTACTCAGGAGGAACGCTCCGCGGCCACCCGCGACGCGTTGATCGCGGCTGCCCGCCGGCTATGGGGTGAGCGTGGCTACGCCGAGGTGGGCACCCCGGAGATCGTGACCGCCGCCGGGGTGACCCGCGGCGCGATGTATCACCAATTCGCCGACAAGGCAGCGCTTTTCCATGCCGTCGTGGAGGCGGTCGAGCAGGATGTGATGAGTCGGCTGGCCACCAGGGTGGCCGGATCGGGGGCGGCCACACCTGCCGACGCGATCCGGGCCGCCGTCGACGCCTGGCTGGAGGTGTCCGGCGATCCTGAGGTGCGGCAGCTGATCCTGCTGGATGCGCCGAGCGTGCTCGGCTGGGCCGGTTTTCGCGACGTCGCCCAGCGCTACAGCCTCGGCATGACCGAGGAATTGCTGACCCAGGCCGTCAAGGCCGGGCAACTCGCGCGTCAACCGGTGCGGGCGCTGGCCCATGTGCTGATCGGGGCCCTGGACGAGGCGGCCATGGTCATCGCCACCGCCGAGGATCCGAAACGGGCCCGGCGCGAGGTCAGGCAGGTGTTGCGCCGCCTGATCGACGGGATGCTGACTTGATTTTCTTGCGCGGGCAGACGCGTGCGTACCCGGAAATGCGCTAAATCGGGTACCGCCGCGTCTGTTCGCGCAGTTGGCGCAGCCGCACGATCAGCCCGGCCAGGACGAGCAGCGAGAGCGCGCCGAGCTGCCACCAGTCCGTCGCCCGGCCACCGTCACGGTCCAACAGGTGGTTGACCGCGTGCAGAGTGTTGGCCACCAGAAACCCGGTCAGCACCACGGCGATCACATCGCGCCACCACAGCGCGATCAGCATCGTCGCGGCGATACCGATCTGGAACACCCCCGCGTCGTGCAGGAAATGCTCGTGATTGGGCCAGTTCGCCCACTCGGCGAACGAGGCCGGGTCGATGCGCATCCACACCCCGGTCACCAACATGGTCAACGACGCCAGCACCACGACGGCCTGGATGAATCTCATCTGCATACCGAGTAGACGGGGCAGGCCGCCGGGATGTGACAGTCACGAATACCGGCGCTGTCTCGTCGAACCGGTATGGCCTACCTCGCCGACCATTCGTTGCTGCTCACCGTGCCCGCCGTCCTGCCCGCCATCCTGGTGGCGCTGGTCGTCACCTACGTCGGACGGCGGGATCGTGCTTCCGCTGACGACGACGGTGGTGTAGACCTGCAATAGAACGTGTTCTAGTTCTGTCGAGGAGGGGTCTATGACGCTCAAAGTGGTGCAGTGGGCGACCGGCGGTGTCGGCGTCGCCGCCGTCAAGGGAGTCTTGGAGCACCCGGACCTGGAACTGGTCGGCTGCTGGGTGCATTCGGAGGACAAGCACGGCCGCGACGTCGGGGATATCGTCGGCACCGAACCCCTTGGCGTCGCCGCGACCTCCAGCGCCGACGAGATCCTGGCCCTGGACGCCGACGCGGTGATCTACTCGCCGCTGATCCCCAACCCCGACGAGGTGGCCGCGCTGCTGCGCTCGGGCAAGAATGTGGTGACCCCGGTCGGCTGGTTCTACCCGACCGACAAACAGGCCGCCCCACTGCGGCAAGCCGCCCTGGAGGGCGACGCGACCCTGCACGGCACCGGCATCGCGCCCGGTGGGATCAGTGAGAAGTTCCCGCTGCTGCTGTCGGCGATGTCGACCGGGGTGAGCTTCGTGCGGGCCGAGGAATTCTCCGACCTGCGCACGTATGACGCTCCCGATGTGGTGCGCCACGTCATGGGTTTCGGCGGCACCCCCGACACCGCGCTGAGCGGGCCGATGCAGAAACTGCTCGACGGCGGATTCATCCAGGCGGTCAAGCTGATCGTCGACCGGATCGGCTTCGACGCCGACCCGCAGATCCGGGCCGGCCAGGAGATCGCCGTCGCGACCGCGCCCATCGAATCGCCGATCGGCGTCATCGAACCCGGCCAGGTCGCGGCGCGAAAGTTCCACTGGGAGGCGCTGGTCGACGGCGAGCCCGCCGTCCGGGTCACGGTGAACTGGCTGATGGGCGAGGAGAACCTGGACCCGGCATGGACTTTCGGTCCGGCCGGGCAGCGCTATGAGATGGAAGTCCGCGGCAACCCGGATTTCACGGTGGTGGTCAACGGATTTCAGGGCGAGCCCGGAGTCGACGGGCCCGAGCCGGGCGTCGTCGCGACCGCCGCGCACTGTGTCAACTCGATCCCGGCGGTGTGCGCGGCCGCACCCGGAATCGCCACCTACCCGGACCTGCCGTTCATCACCGGCAAGGCGCGTCGAAGGTGAAGTTGTTGGCGAAGAATTGCCGAGAACTCGCACACAACTTCACATTCGACAGGTAATCCCTAAGGTCGCACCAGAATCCGGATCGGGTTGCCCTCCTGGCGTTCGAGTTTGTCGATCCCCGCCGCGACGTCCTCCAGGGCCACCACCTCGGTGATCGAGCGCGACAGGTCCAGCCGGCCCAGGGACACCAGGGTGGCCAGCGTCGCGATGTCGACGTTCTGGTACCCGAGATGGCCCAGCACCTGCTTCTGGCTCAGACCGAACATCGACGTCGGCCCCACGGTCGGCGCCTCGGCGCTCATCCCCACCGCGACCAGCCTGCCCCCGACGGTCAGCTGGCTCAGCGCCTGCTCGAACGTCGAGCGCAGCCCGACCGCGTCGAACGCCACGTCCAGCCCGCGGCCCCCGGTGACCTCGGCGATCTTCTCGCCCAGGTCATCGTCGCGGGCGTCGAACGCGTAATCGGCGCCCAGGTCCAGCGCGCGGTCGAGCACCTCGGGCTTGATGTCGACGGCGACCACCGGCACGGCCCCGACCAGCCGGGCCAGCTGAGCGATGTGGGTTCCGACACCGCCGAGCCCCCACACGCCGACCGACTCGCCGATGCCGACCTTGCCGGTGCGGACCACCGCCCCGTACGGCGTCGACACCGCGTCGGCCAGGATGGCCGCCTGTTCCAGCGGTACGTTGTCGGGCACCCGGGTCAGCCCGACCGCCTGGGCGACGGTGTATTCGGCCCAGGCGCCGTCGTAGGCGAACGCCATCAACCGGATTCGCAGGCAGTTGCCGCCGTCGCCACGACGGCAGTTCGGGCAGTCCATACAGGGCCGCCCCGCCGCGACGATCACCCGGTCGCCCTCCTGCCAGCCGGTGACGCCCGGCCCGAGCGCGGCGATCACCCCCGACGCTTCGTGGCCCTGCGTCACCACCGGTGCCTGCGCCGGGAAGGTGCCGTTGATCAGGCTCAGGTCCGAATGGCAGATCCCGCAGAACGCGACTTTGACCAGCACCTCGCCCGGCCCCGGCTGGGGGATCGGAACATCCTCCACGACAACTCGTTTGGTGTCGGCGTAGAAACGTTCCGCCCGCATGGTGGCTGTCATCTCGATCCCCTTCGTCCGGCTGCCGCTGAGGTCGACAGTAGTCCTGGCAGACTGGTTCCCCGTGACCTCGAATCGAACGGCGAAACGTGCGTTGGTGTTGGCCGGAGGCGGGATCGCCGGGATCGCCTGGGAGACCGGGATCTTGCGCGGTATCGCCGACGAGTCACCGCAGACCGCGGCGGCCCTGGTGGCCGCCGACGTCCTGGTGGGGACCTCGGCGGGTTCGACGGTGGCCGCCCAGCTCGGCAGTGGGCTCGGCCTCGAAGAGCTGTTCGAGCGCCAGGTCGGCGCGGCCTCGGCCGAGCTGAGCCCCGGCGTCGACATCGACGGCGTCACCGAACTGTTCGTCAACGCGTTGGCGCGGTCGGCCGGCGCCACCAAGGCCGAGAAGCTGCGACGGATCGGGGAGGTCGCTGTGCAGGTGGACACCGTCGAGGAGGCGGTGCGCCGCGAGGTGATCGCGGCCCGGCTGCCGTCGCACCGCTGGCCGCAGGGTGTGCTGCGGATCGCGGTGGTCGACATCGACACCGGCGAGCTGGTGGCGTTCGACCGGGATTCCGGCGTCGACCTGGTCGACGCGGTTGCCGCGAGTTGCGCGGTGCCGGGGGCCTGGCCGACCGTGACGATCGGCGGGCGCCGGTATATGGACGGCGGCGTGCACAGCAGCGTCAACATGACCCTGGCCGCCGACTGCGACGCCGCGGTGGTCCTGGTTCCCTCGGGCCGAGGCGTTCCCGACCTGTTCGGGGGTGCGGGGACGGACGCCGAGATCGACGGATTTCCGCGTGCCCTGGGGGTTTTCGCCGACGACGCGGCCATCGCCGCATTCGGCCGCGACCCGCTCGACCCGGCCTGCCGGATCCCGTCGGCGCGGGCCGGACGCGAACAGGGCCGCCGGGTCGCGGCCGAGGTGGCGGCCTTTCTGGGTTAACCGTCGAGCGCGCGGGCGGTCAGCTCGCGGCCCGCGGTGATCATCTCGGCGGCCCGGTTGAAATCCAGGCTGCGGCACGCCGAACGGGGCACCTCGATCAGCAGGTCGGGCGGATACGCCGCGAGGGCATGCCGGGCCAGCGCGGCCTGCGCGATGTCGATGGTGCGGTACATCACCTCGAAGCTGCCGAGCCGCGGAACCACGGCATGCTCGCCCACCTCGGGCCCGACCGCTTCCAGGGCGGCATCGACACCGTCGACCTCGGCGATCTGCTCGTCGTCGGATTCCGGCAGCGAGGCGCCGAACCGGCTGAGCACCGCACGCGCGGTCGGCCGGTCCAGCATGCTGCGCACCGATGCGGTGTCGAGCACGGCCGAGGTGCTGCGCACCATCCGGTTCAGCCATTCGGTGGTGGGCCGCGGTTCGGGTTCGTCGGCGGGTGCGATGACCTCGCTGCCCGAGACGTTGACGGCGATGGTCAGGTCGGCGTTGACGGCCGCGATCGGCGCCATCGGCAGCGGGTCGAGGATGCCGCCGTCGCCGAGCAGCCGGCCGTCGAGTTCGAACGGGGCGATCATCCCGGGGATGGCGATCGATGCGCGGATCGCCGCGTCCACCGGTCCGCGCTGCAGCCACACCGGCTTTCCGGTGATCAGATCGGTGGTCACCGCGGTGAAGGGGATCGGCAACTGCTCGATCCTGGCCTCGCCGAGAATGTCGCGGACCGCGTCGAGGATCTTCTCCGCGCGCAGGATCCCGGCCGCCGAGATCGACGGATCGAGCAGCCGCAGCACGGCGCGCTGGGTCAGCGTGCGGGCCCAGTCGGAGAATTCGTCGAGTTTGCCCGCCGCGTAGACCCCGCCGACCAGCGCGCCCATCGACGAGCCGGAGACGCCGACGATCTCGTATCCGCGATCGCACAGTTCATTGATGACGCCGATATGCGCGTAACCGCGCGCGCCTCCGCTACCGAGAGCCAGTGCCACCCGCATGCGTCCATTGTGCGCCAGCCGGTGACCGCGATCAGCGGCCGATCGCGCGGTCGCGTCCTCGAACGACCACGGCGCGGCGGCGCGGCGTGACAGAGTGACGTTCATGAGCGCGCCTGCGATTCACAGGCTCGGCAAGCCGACCGGCCGGGACGTGATCGCCGGCCTGGTCACCGGTCTGTTCTCGATCCCAGAAGGTATGGCCTACGCCAGCATCGGCGGCTTCAACCCGGTCGCCGGGCTCTACGCCGGCGTGGTACCGGGGATCATCGGTTCGCTGTTCGCCCGCACCGTGCTGATGGTGACAACGCTGACGAGCGCCATCGCGCTGTCCTCACGCAGCGTGCTCACCGAGGCCGGACTCGATCCGGCCGATCCGGCCAACGTCGCCGCGCTGGCCATCGTCGTGGGCATCGTCATGCTGGTGTTCGGGCTGCTGCGGTTCGGGGCGATCATGAGCTTCGTCTCCAACGCCGTGATGACCGGATTCTCCACCGGCATCGCACTGCAGATCATCGCCGGGGTGCTCGGCGATGCCACCGGCTACAAACCGCAGAGCGGCAACACGATCGGCAAGTTCGTCGACGCGCTGGCCCACATCGGACTGTGGAGCGCCGCGGCGGTGGCTGTCGCGGCAGGCACCGTCGCGGTGTGGGCGGTGTTCCACTTCATCAAACCACTGGAATCGTTCGCGACGCTGATCGCGCTCGTCTTGGTTACTTCGGCCACCGCGGCGTTCAGTATCGACGTCGAAACCGTCGGCGATATCGCCTCGATCACGAATTCGCTGCCGCCGGTGACCATTCCGAACTTCGCCGCCATGCCCGACCTGCTCGTCGGTGGTGTCGCGGTCGCGCTCGTCGCGCTGGCCCAGGCCGCCGGAATCTCGGCCGCCGTACCGAATCCGGACGGCAGCCGGACCAACATGAACGGCGACTTCCTGGCCCAGGGCGCGGCGAACACCCTGGGCGGCTTCTTCGGTGCGCTGCCCACCGGAGGTTCGCTGTCGCGCACCGGGGTGGCCACCTCGGCGGGCGCCAGGACCCGCTGGGCCGGGATCTTCGCCGGCATCTGGCTGGCCGCGCTGGTGCTGATCGCCGGCTCGGCCGCCGAGATCATCCCCATGCCGGTGATCGGCGGACTCATCCTGGTGATCGGCGCCGAACTCGTCGCGGGCCGTTGGGCCGACATCAAACTCGTGCTGCGGGTCGCTCCGCTGTCCGCGCTGGCCATGCTGATCACCTTCGCCGCCACCACTCAGCTGCCGCTGCACACCGCGATCCTGATCGGGGTCATCACCTCACTGGTGCTCTACTGCGCCAAGGCGTCGAAGTCGGCGCAGCTGGTGGCCCTGCGTCCGGACGGCGACGGCTGGCGCACCGCGCCGGTTCCCCGGACCTGCGCCGACAACGACGTCACCGTGCTGCACTACGCCGGGGTCGGACTGTTCGCCGAGGTCGCCCGCATCGACGAGGAGTGGCCGAGCGTAGCGGGCAGCACCAACGCCGTCGTGGTGCTCAGCCTGCGCGCCCTGCCCGATGTGCCGTCCTCGGTGGCGATCAAGGCGCTGCACCGCTGGGGCAGTCAACTGCGGGCCAGCGACGGGCGGCTGATCGTCTGCGGGGTGGATGCGGCGACCGCCGAGGTGTTGGCGCGCGGTGGGCTCGACGACCTACTGGGCGCCGACGGCATCGTGCCCGCCACCGACCGGGTGCTCGGCGCGTTGGATACCGCGGTGGCACGCGGCAGGGAGTGGATCGAGGCGCGCGGTCAACCGCACTGATCGGTGGCGGCCATATTCGCCGCCAGGATGACGCCGGCCTGCTGCGCCGGGGTCAGCTCGGCCCACGCGGTGTTGAACGTGCCGGGATTGGTGGTTCCCGGCTCCTGCAGGACCTTCAGGTAGGACTCGACCAACGCCTCGGTCTCGCCGCCCTGCTGACCGTTCATCCACTGTTTCGCGGCCCGGCAGGCCTGACCGAACTGGGATTCGCCCGCATCCGACGGGACGTCGACCTTGGTGGTCACCCCACCCGGCGAGACGCCGATCGCCCCCGGCTCGGTCGGATGCTCGGCCGGCAGCGGCGGCAGCTCGGAGGTGGAGCTGCCCGGTGCGGCACTCGTCGACGACGGGGTTGGCTGGTCGGCCGAACCGCAGCCCGCGAGCAGCGCGCAGGCCGCCGCCGCGCCCAACACGAACCGGTAGAGGTGGCTATGCATGGGTCCAATCTATTCACCGTGAGGCTAATCCTGTCGGACCGGGGCGCCACCCGGGCATACTCGGGGCGTGATGAAGCGGACCGAGGAGTGTTGCGGGGCTCGTTAGAGCACCCGGCTGCCTCTGTACATCCGTCTTCCCTGGAGTTCTCCGCATGTCTTCCACCCTGGCCGCGCCCGCGCTTGTGCCCGCCGTGTCGGCGCCCACCCGGCTACGCCTGCCCGATCTGCTGCACACCACCGACCGGGCCGCCGACGACGTGCTGTCCGGACGCTACGACCGGTTGCTGCGCACGCTGCCGCAACACGACCGCTGGTACACCCGGCTGGCCGGCGACGACGAACTCGACGTCTGGCTGATCAGCTGGGTGCCCGACAAATCCACCGAACTGCACGACCACGGCGGTTCCCTTGGTGCGCTGACCGTGGTGTCCGGTGCCCTGACCGAAACCCGCTGGGACGGTGAGGCGTTGCGGCGACGGCGGTTGGCCTCCGGTGATCAGGCGGCGTTCCCGTTGGGCTGGGTCCACGATGTGGTGCACGCCCCCGCCGCGGCGCGGCCGGATGTCGCCGGTAGCCCGACTCTGAGCGTGCATGCCTATTCGCCGCCGCTGACCGCGATGTCCTACTACGAAGTGACCGAACAGAACACCTTGCGGCGCAACCGCACCGAACTCACCGACGCACCGGAGGGATGACCATGAGCCGTATCGACGCCGTGCTGGAGACGGCCAGGGCCCGCCTGCACCGCCTGCCCGCGGGCGACGTCCCCGCCGCCGTGGCCGACGGGGCGGTGCTGGTCGACATCCGGCCCGCCGCGCAGCGCGCGAACGAGGGCGAGGTGCCCGGTTCGCTGGTCATCGAGCGCAATGTGCTGGAGTGGCGGTGCGATCCGACCAGCGAGGCCCGCATCCCGCAGGCCGTCGACGACGACGTGTTCTGGGTGATCCTCTGCTCGGAGGGCTACACGTCGAGCCTGGCCGCGGCCGCCCTGCGCGATCTCGGCCTGCACCGGGCCACCGACGTCGTCGGCGGTTACCACGCCATGGTGGCCAGCGGCGCGGTGTGACCGTCAGGCGTTCTCGTTGTTGTGCAGCAGCGGCCGCAGCTTGTCGGTTTTCTGCGGGGTCCAGCCGGGCGGCCGCAGGATCGCCGCCCAGGCGTTGGCGACGTCCTTGACGTAGACGTGGCCGTGTCCGTCGGGCACATCCACGGCCACCGCCATATCGGCCGACACCTGAAGGAACGTCACCACCGGAATCCACTCCGTCCGGGGTGAGACGTCGTAACCGCGTGGCTCGCGCAGCCAATCCGGCTTGGAGAACAGTAGATCCGGCGTCCACCAGGAGATCGGATCGGATGCGTGCTGCAGGTACACCACCCGCGGGTGGTCCCACGGGGCGTCGGGCCGGTCCAGATTCCTTGGCTCGGCGCTGAACCGGGCATTCGCACCGCTGTCATAGATCGGCAACCACTCGGGTGACCCGGCGTCGCGGTCGCGGGTCAGCGTGGTCCAGATGGTGTTCTTGAACGTGGGCCCGGAGAACAGGGCGCCATCGGTGCGGGCGACGAGGTTGTTCAGTGCCAGGAACGGGGCTTCGCCGCCGAACGAGCCGAGGCTTTCGCCGAACACCACGACCTTGGGGCGCCGGTCCTCGGGCATCTCGCGGACCAGCGCGTCGACCGCCTCGAACAGCGCCTGTCCGGCCTGGCGGGCGTTCTCCTGGTCGACCAGGAACGACAACCAGCTCGGCAGGAACGAGTACTGCATCGACACGATCGCGGTGTCGCCGTTGTACATGTACTCCAGCGCCGACGCCTCGGCCTCGTTGATCCAGCCGGTGCCGGTGGTGGTGGCCACCGCGATCACCTGCCGGTCCAGCCCGCCGGTGCGCTGCAGTTCGCGCGCGGCCAGCGCCGCGGTGGCCTTGATGCCGTCCGCGGAATGCAGGCCCGCGTAGGCCCGGATCGGCTCGACCGCGGGGGCACCGTTGAACTGCGAAAGCTGTTGCACCGTCGGACCGCCGGAGACGAAGACCCGCCCCTGGTGGCCCAGCGACTCCCAGCCGGCCAGTGATCCCGGCCCGCCGGACCGCAGCGCCGACACCGGGGCGGCGAAGTCCGGATCCGTCTCGTCGTTGACCGCCGCGAACGTGTTGTTGATGGTGTCCATCGCGACCCGTACCACCACACCGTTGAGCAGCGCGATGGACACGATCAACAGCAGAGTCACCACGACCACCGCCGAAACCCGTGGCGGCAGAAAGCGATCCAGCCGCAGATCGAGGAAATGCACCAGCTTGCCGATCAACTGCCCGATCTCGACGAAGGCGAACAGCACCACCACCGACAGCACCGCGGTGAGCGGGTGATCCCAGAAGGTCAGCCGCGGCACCCCCATCAGGTCGCGGACCTCGTCCTGCCAGATGTGGAAGTAGACGATCATCAGGATCTGACCGACGGCAGCGACCACGATCAGTCCCAGCCACGCCCACTTCGGTGCCCTCGGGCTGGTCTCGACCGAGCGCATATAGCGCACCAGCCACACCCCGAATACCCCGACGGCGTAGCCGAAGGCGCCCGCACCGCCGCTGACCAGCCCCTGGAACAGCGGGCCGCGTGGCAGCAGCGACGGCGTCATCGACAACCACAGGAACACCAGGCCCGTCGCGGTACCGAAGAACGTGTAGTGGCGCAGCCACCAGGCGGGTTTCGCCGGTGATTCCTCGGGCGCGGCGGCGTCCTCGGAGTCTTGTGCGGTGTCCAGGCCGGCGTCGGTCACCCGTCGACTTTAACGATGGGTGAAGTTCGCGGCGCGCTTCTCGGTGAACGCCGCCATGCCTTCCTTCTGATCGGCGGTGGCGAACGCCGAGTGGAACAACCGGCGCTCGTACAGCAGACCCTCGGTCAGCGTCGACTCGAAGGCCCGGTTGACCGCCTCCTTGGCCATCCGCGACGCCGACAGCGACATCCCGGCGATCGTCTCCGCGACCGCGAGGGCCTCGTCGATCAGTGAATCGGCCGGGACCAGCCGCGAGACCAGCCCGGCCCGTTCGGCCTCGACGGCGTCGATGGTGCGGCCGGTCAGGATCAGGTCCATCGCCTTGGCCTTGCCGATGGCCCGGGTGAGCCGCTGCGAGCCGCCCATGCCGGGCAGCACACCGAGTTTGATCTCGGGCTGCCCGAACTTCGCGGTGTCGGCGGCGATCAGGATGTCGCACATCATCGCCAGCTCGCAGCCGCCGCCGAGCGCGTAGCCGGCGACCGCGGCGATCGTGGGGGTGCGGGTGGCGGCGAATTTGGACCAGAGTTCGAAGAAGTCGGCCGAATAGACGTCGGCGAACGACAGGTCGGCCATCTCCTTGATATCGGCGCCCGCGGCGAACGCCTTCTCGTTACCGGTGACGATGATCGCGCCGACGCCCGGATCGCTGTCGAGTTCGGCTGCGGCCGTGGTGACCTCGTTCATCACCTGGCTGTTGAGCGCGTTGAGCGCCTTGGGCCGGTTCAGGGTGATCTTGGCGACCCGGTCGGTGCGGGTGACCAGGATGGTCTCGAAGTCGCTCATCGGTTGTCCTCCTCGAACGTCAGATCCGGATCTGCTGGAACGAAATACGCGTCGACGTCGGCCTGCGTCACCGCCGCGATCGAGGGCGGCGACCACTGCGGGTTGCGGTCCTTGTCGATCACTTGCGCGCGGATGCCCTCGACGAAGTCGTGCGACGTCAGCGACCCACACGAGGTTCGGTAGTCCTGGCGCAGCACGTCCTCCAGTGTCTCCAGCTTGGCGGCCCTGCGCACCGCTTCCAGCGCCACGGCCACCGAGACGGGGGAGCGGGTGGCGATGAGGTCGGCGGCGTCGTTCGCGGGCCCTGCCTGGTGGCCACGCAGCGCGGCCAGGATGTCGGCCACGGTGTCGCCCGCATAGCACGCGTCGATCCAGTCACGCTGTCCGAGCAGTGGGCTCGCGGGCGGGGCTGTGGCATGGGCCGCCACGGCCTTGTCCGCCCCGTCGGTGATCACGGCCTCGGCGAAGGCGTCGAGCCGATCCTGGGGCACATAGTGGTCGGCGAAGCCCATGGCGATGGCGTCGGCACCGGAGAACGACGCTCCGGTGAGCGCGGCGTGCAGGCCCAGCGCGCCGGGGGCGCGGGCCAGCAGGTAGGTGCCGCCCACGTCGGGGATGAAGCCGATGCCGACCTCGGGCATCGCCATCTTGGTGGTGTCGGTGACGATGCGGACGCTGCCGTGGGCGCTGACGCCGACCCCGCCGCCCATCACGATGCCGTCCATCACCGCCACATACGGTTTGGCGAAGTTCCCGATGCGGGCGTTGAGCCGGTATTCGTCGTACCAGAACTGTCGTGCCGCCGCGCCATCCGCACGGGCGCTGTGATAGAGCGCGACGATGTCACCGCCCGCGCACAGACCCCGCTCGCCCGCGCCGGTCAGCAGCACGGTGTGGACCTCGTCGTCGTGCGCCCAGGCCCGCAGCGCCGTGTCGATGCCCGCGACCATGGCGTCATTGAGCGAGTTGATCGCCTTGGGCCGGTTCAGCGTGAGGTGGCCGACCCCGTTGCGGACACTTACTAGGATGTCCTCGTTTTCTGTCACGAGTTGCAATCTAGTTCGGTGCCCCGCGACCCGCGCGCGGCGGGTAGTGTTTGCCTCAAGATCAAACCTGGAAGTTTCCTGAGAGTTTTTTGACGACGACGGGAACCTGCCTGGAACATTGATCGTTGATCGTGTAGTTCGTAGCCGAACACATCTCATAGGAGAGGATCCGACGGTGCGCGAGACCAGCAACCCGGTATTCCGCAGCCTGCCGAAGACGCAGGGCGGATACGCACAATTCGGTACCGGAGCCGCCGGCTTCGGTGCGCAGCAGGTGCACGCCCAGCAGTACGCACCTGAGTACCTCGACAAGCAGCAGACCGGCGTTTCCCGGCCGCTGACCATCGACGACGTCGTCACCAAGACCGGGATCACGCTCGGTCTGCTGACCATCGCCGCCGTGGTGTCCTACTTCCTGGTGTCGGCCAACGTCGCCCTGGCGATGCCGCTGACCCTGATCGGCGGGCTCGGCGGCCTGGTGGTGGTGCTGATCGCCACGTTCGGCCGCAAACAGGACAACCCGGCCGTCGTGCTGAGCTACGCCGTGCTGGAGGGCCTGTTCCTCGGTGCGGTGTCGTTCCTGCTGACCTTCAACATCCAGGGCGCCAGCGCGGGCGGGCTGATCAGCCAGGCCGTCCTCGGCACCTTCGGGGTGTTCTTCGGCATGCTCGTGGTCTACAAGACCGGCGCGATCCGGGTGACCCCGAAATTCACCCGGATGCTGGTGGCCGCGATGGTCGGCGTGCTGGTGCTGGCGCTCGGCAACTTCGTGTTCGCGATGTTCACCGACGGTGCGGGCCCGCTGCGTGACGGCGGTCCGATCGCCATCATCTTCTCGCTGGTCTGCATCGGTATCGCGGCGTTCAGCTTCCTGATCGACTTCGATGCCGCCGACCAGATGATCCGCGCCGGGGCGCCGGAGAAGGCCGCCTGGGGCGTCGCCCTCGGCCTGACCGTCACCCTGGTCTGGCTGTACATCGAGATCCTTCGATTGCTGTCGTACTTCAACAACGACTAGCGATCTGCCCGAGAAAGGCGTTCGCGTTATGCGGGCGCCTTTTTCTTTGTGCCGAGTCTGCGGTGAGGGCCAGGGTTACTCGAACTTCGTCGCCATCTGCGCAGAGTCACGAAGGTTCTCCACCGTTGCCGATTCATCCCCAGCTGTCTGCCTGCGGGTGCCACGGAACCGCCGGGCGTCATCGGGCCGGGCCAGGCTGGCGGCATGGACATCGGCAGAGACCCGTTCATCGGTACCGAGGCGTTGGCCTCGGGCGCCCTGACCCGCTACGAGCTGCGCCGGTACTACCGAGCGGTCATGCCGAATGTGTACGTGGACAGGCGGATTGCGCTGACTCTGCATCAGCGCACATGCGCGGCGTGGTTGTGGTCGCAGCGTCAAGCCATCGTGGCGGGCCTGGCCGCATCGGCCCTGCACGACGCCAAATGGGTCGGCGATGGCGCCCCAATCGAGTTGATATGGGCGAACGCCCGAACTCCTGAAGGGGTGATTGCCCGGGCCGATCTGCTGCTGCCAGGGGAGTCACAGTCGCGCGCAGGGCTGAGCGTGACCACGCCGGAGCGCACTGCGTTCGACATCGGGCGGCGCGGTCGCCTCAATGAAGCCGTGTCGCGGCTCGACGCGCTCGCCAATGCCACCGACTTCAAGGCGGTCGACGTCTTGGCGCTCGCGGATTGGCATCCGCACGCACGCGGGCTACGCCAACTCGAGTCCGCCCTGGACCTCTACGACGCAGGGGCACAGTCGCCGCAGGAAACGTGGCTGCGGTTGATGATCGTCAACGAGGGATACCCGCGGCCGCAGACGCAGATTCCGGTGCCCGGCCCGAATGGACGACCGCGCTACTACCTCGACATGGGGTGGGAAGAGCACATGCTCGCGGTGGAGTACGACGGCGTTCAGCATGCCGATGCCCTGGGCTACGACATTGTCCGCAACGAATACATCAGCCAGGTCGGTTGGACCACGATTCGAGTGGCGGCAGGGCATCGTCGGCCGGAGATCATGGCACGCCTGCACCGCGCCTGGAATCGTCTCGCCCCGCCATTGACTCTGCGGTGAGGGCGTGTGGCACTCGCACTTTTGCGCCTCACACGCAGAGTCAACGAAAAACTAGGAGAGGCGCTCCACGACCATCGCCATACCCTGGCCGCCACCGACACACATGGTCTCGATGCCGAAGGTCTTGTCGTGGGTCTGCAGGTTGTTCAGCAGCGTGGCGGTGATCCGGGCACCGGTCATGCCGAAC
>NZ_JBSFPX010000077.1:0-30901 GCF_053588415.1 Mycobacterium sp. NPDC003449 | reverse complement strand
CATGCCCCGGAACGGCCTGCACGGACAGCGGGTAGTGGTTGTACTCGCGGTTGGTGAAGTCGGTGATGTCCAACTCCCGCACACCCAGCAACCCGGCAGCATCGATCGGGTAGTTCTCGTAGACGAAAACGGTGTCGAAGAGTTGGTCATGACCGGTGGCCCGGTGAATCTCGGCCAGCGCCAGGTGCTGATGATCCAGGGTGTCGGTGTAGGCGCCCTGCAATTGGTCCAGCAGGCTGGCGATCGTGGTGGCCGGGGTGATGGTCGCCCGCACCGGAACGGTGTTGATCAGCAGGCCCACCATCGATTCCGCCCCGGCCAGATCCGTCGGCCGTCCCGACACCGCGGTCCCGAAGGCGACATCGTGCTGGCCGGTCAGCCACATCAGCAGCTGGGCCCACGCGGCCTGCAGCACGGCGCTGACCGTGGTGTGGCATGAGCGGGCCAATTCCCCGAGCGCCCTTGTGGTTTCGGCCGACACCTCGAAGGACTCAACGCCGCGGCGCCCGAGCGCCAGCCGGCCGGGCGGCCCGATCACGGTGGGGGTTTCGAAGCCGTCGAACACCCGGCCCCATGCGGCCTGCGCGGCACCGGTGTCCTGTTCGGCCAGCCAGGTGACGAATCTGCGGTACGGCACCGGGGGCGGCAGCCGCTCGCCGAAGTAGCCCGCGAAGATCTCCTGCAGCAGGATCGGCTTCGACCAGCCGTCCAGCACGATGTGGTGGTTGGTGAGCACCAGCCGGTACTTGTCGGCTGCCGTGCGGAACAGGGCGGCCCGGAACGGCGGCTGATCGGCCAGCTCACACACCGCGGCGCGTTCGGCGGCCGAGATCCGCGCGATCTCCCCGTCTGCGTCCTGGCTGCCATCGAGATCGACGTACTGCCAAGCCAATCCGGGGTCGTCCAGGATGATCTGGACCGGCTGGCCGAAGTCCTCGTAGAACCTGGCCGCCACGTTCGGGCGACGCCGCAGGACGGCGTGCACCGCATCGCGCAGACGCCCGTGGTCGACTTCGCCGGACATGGTGATGTCGAGCTGCACCGCGTACAGGTCCTCGCTGCCCTGTTCCACGCCGGTGTGGAACAGCAGCCCCTGCTGCAGCGGGGTCAGCGGCAGCACATCGACCGCGGCGTGGTGCCGCACCAGATCGTCGATCTGCTCCTGGCTCAGCCGGGCGGGCAGGATGTCGGACGGGGTCAGTCCCCCGCCGCCCCGCTGCACATGGGCGCAGATCCCGGTCAGCGCCTCGAACCACAATCGGCTCAACCGGCCGACCCGGTCCTCGTCGAGCACCGAGCGGGCCCAGGTCCAGGTGGCGTGCAATTGCGGGCCCGCCGCGCCGTCGTCTCCGGTGCCCTGTTCGAGGGTGCCGGCGTTGAGTTCGACGGCGTGCCCGAGCGGAGTCGGAACCGCCGTCGCCGCGGCGGTCACCGACACCCCGTCCTGGTCGATGCGCCACAGATCCTCGGAGAGTTCGGCCGCACCGGCACCCAGCCGGCCCAGGTAGTTGAACCCGATCGACGGATCCGCGCCGGCCAGTCCGGCATCGGGATTCAGGTAGCGCAGCAGTCCGTAGGTCAGCCCGTCCGGCAGCCCGCGGAGCTGTTCCTTGGCCGCCTTGATCACCGGGCCGAGCGCCGGGTCACCGGATCTGACCTGGTCCCAGGACAATTCACCCGGCTCGCCGAGCGCCAAGGACACCGGGTACTTGCTGGTGAACCAGCCCACGGTGCGCGACAGGTCGATGTTGCGGTCGACGGTGCCGCCCAGATCCTCGCTGCGGCCGTGCCCCTCGACGTCGATGCCGATCGCGCCGGCGCCGAGGAGTTCGGCACTCGCCAATCCCAGGGCGATCAGCAGGATGTCCTGGATCCCGGCGTGGAACGCCGACGGCACCTCGCCGAGCAGCACCCGGGTGGTCGCGCTGTCCAGCGTCGCCGACAACTGGCCCGCGGTGGCGTAGGTGTCGTGTTCCGGCTGGGTGGCGGGCAGTGCCTGCGGTGTGGCCGCCACCCGGCGCCAGGTGTCGGCGAGCTCGAGAACCGACCCGGCCCTGGCGTGTTCGTCGAGCAACGCGGCCCACCTGGCGAACGAGGTTCCGCCGGTGGGCAATTCCACCGGCCGGCCGCCGTTCCGCTGCGTCCAGGCGATATTGAGGTCTTCCAACAGGATTCGCCACGACACCGCATCGACGGCCAGGTGATGGATCATCAGCGCCAGCCGCCGGGTGCCGGGCACCCACAGTGCCGTGACCATCGCCCCGGCCGCCGGGTTCAGCCGCGACCTGGCCGCCAGCAGCGCGTCGTCGGAGAACGCGTCGACGGTGTGCACACAGGCCCCGGCGTCGACCGTTCCGGCCTCGGGGACGGTCAGCGACCAATCTTGGGGTCCGGTGGAATCGCCGGTCAGCCGCAGCATCGGGTGCCGATCCAGCAAGGCCTGCAGCACCGCCACCACATCGTCCTCGGTGACCCCGGCGGGGGCCTGCAGGACCACGGTCTGGTTGAACTCCTCGGACGGCCCGTCCAGGCCGCCCAGCCAGCGCATGATCGGGGTCGCAGGCACCGGGCCGGTGCCTGCGTCGGCGATCTCGGCCCCGCCGTCGGCGAATGTCGCGACCCGGGCCAGCCCGCTCACGGTCTGCTCGACGAAGATGTCGCGCGGCCGGCAGATCAGCCCGGCGGCGCGGGCCCTGGCCACCACCTGCATCGACGAAATGCTGTCCCCACCAAGGTCGAAGAACGAATCGTCGACACCGACCCGCTCGACACCGAGCACCTGGGCGTAGATGCCGGCCAGGATCTCCTCGACGGCGTCGACGGGTGCGCGGTAAGCCTCGGCGTCCTGGTATTCGGGGGCAGGCAGGGCGCGGGTGTCGAGCTTGCCGTTGACGGTCAACGGCAGTGCGTCGAGCACCACGATCGCGGCAGGCACCATATAGGTCGGCAGCCGGTCGGCCAGCGTGGCACGGGCCGCTACCGGATCGAAGGTGCCCCCGGCGGCCGCCGTGACGTAGCCGACCAGACGCTTGTCACCGGGTCGGTCCTCGCGGGCGATGACGGCCGCCTGGCCCACGGCGTCCAGCCCGGCCAGCGCCGCCTGCACCTCACCGAGTTCGATGCGGTAGCCACGGATCTTGACCTGTTTGTCGGCCCGCCCCACATACCGCAGTTGCCCGTCGGCGCCCCACTGCACCAGGTCGCCGGTGCGGTACATCCGGGCTCCCGGCGCCCCGAACGGGCACGCCACGAACCGCGTCGAGGACAGGTCGGGCCTGCCGACATATCCGCTCGCCAGCCCGGCGCCCGCCACGTACAGCTCGCCGACGACGCCCACCGGAACCTGCCGCAACCAGCCGTCGAGGACGAAGAAGGACAGATGCTCCAGCGGCACGCCGATCGGGCTGCTGTTGTCGTCGATGTCGGCCGCGCCGATCTCCCGGAACGACGCATGCACCGTGGTCTCGGTGATGCCGTACATGTTGACCATCCGCGGCAGCCCCGGATGGCTCCGCAGCCAACCCGAAAGCCGTTGCGGTTCAAGTGCTTCACCGCCGAACACCACGGTCTGGAGCTTGAGCTGTTCACCCAGTTCGGGGTGCAGTGCGTCGGCGGTCTGCAGCGCGTAGAACGCCGAAGGGGTCTGGCTGAGCACGCTCACCTGCTCGCTGACCAACAGGGCGTGCAGATCCTCCGGTGAGCGGACCACCGCATCCGGCACCACCAGCAGCCGCCCGCCGTAGAGCAGCGCGCCCCACATCTCCCACACCGAATAGTCGAACGCCAGGGAATGGCATTGGGTCCAGACCTGGCCCGGCGCCAGTTCGGCGTCGAGCGCCTCCAGCAGCCGGGTCACGTTGCGGTGGGTCACCGCAACGCCTTTCGGGGTTCCCGTGGTGCCCGAGGTATAGATGATGTACGCGACGCCGTCCGCGGCGGGGATGGGCAGTGCGGTCGGGGGCGCGGCCGCGATCCGCGCATCGTCGATGTCGATGACCGCGAGCCCGGGCTGGTCGAGTCGGGCCCGGAGTTCGGCCGTGGTGACCGCGGCGACCGGCGCGGAGTCCTTGAGGACGAACCCGATTCGCGAGTCGGGATGCGCGGGGTCGATCGGCAGGTACGCCGCCCCGGTCTTGAGCACCGCCAGGATCGCCGCGATCGCCTCACCGGTGCGCGGCAGCAGCACCGCCACCCGCTCACCGGGCCCGGCGCCCCGGTCGGCCAGCAGATGTGCCAGCCGGTTGGCCGACTCCTCGAGTTCGCGGTAGGTCCACGACCGTTCGCCGCAGCTCAGCGCCACCGCGTCCGGCCGCAGCACCACCTGCGCGGCGAACAGTTCCGGGATCGACGTCGGGGTGCTCGCGGGCCTGCTCAGCACCGCACGGTTGCCCCAGTCGTCGAGCCTGCCGTGCTCCTGCGCGTCGAGCAGGTCGACGGACGACAGCGCGCGGGTGGGGTCGGCGACCATATCGGCCAGCACCCGCTGCAGCCGCGCGACCAGGTTCTCGACCGCGGCCCGGTCGAACACCTCGGTGTCGAATTCCACGCGCAGGCCCAGTTCCCGGCCCGGCATCGCGACCACCGAGATCGGGTAGTGGTTGTACTCGCGGCTGGTGAACTCGGTGATGGCCAGGTCCGCCGCGCCCAGCAGGGCGCCGGTGTCGACCGGGTAGTTCTCGAACACGAACAGCGTGTCGAACAGCCGGTCGTGGCCGGTGACGCGGTGAATCTCGGCCAGCGCCAGGTGTTCGTGTTCGACGGTGTCGTTGTGGACCCGCTGCAATTGGTCCAGCAGATCGGCGACCGTGGTGGCGGCCGTGGCGACGGCCCGGACCGGGACGGTGTTGATCAGCAGGCCCACCATCGATTCGGCCCCGGCCAGATCGGCGGGCCGCCCGGACACCGCGGTGCCGAAGGACACGTCGTGCTGGCCGGTCAGCCACATCAGCAGCTGGGCCCACGCGGCCTGCATCACCGTGTTGACGGTGGTGCGGTGCGAGCGCGCGAGCTCGGTCAGCGCCGTCGTGGTGTGCTCTGGTACGGAATAGGATTCGACGCCCCTCGCCCCGGCCGTGGCTGGCGGGCCCACCAGGGTCGGGGTGTCGAACCCGGAGAACACCTCGCGCCACGTCGCCTGCGCCAGGTCGTGATCCTGTGCGACCAGCCAGCTGACGAAGCTGCGGTAGGACGCGGCCACCGGCAGCCGCTGCCCGTAGTAGCCGGCGAAGATCTCCTGCAGCAGGATCGGCAGCGACCAGCCGTCGATCACAATGTGGTGCACGGTCATCACCAGCCGGTGCCGGTTGGGCCCGGTGCGCAGCAACGCGGCCCGGAACAGCGGCTGGTCGGCGAGCTTGCAGACCGCGGACCGCTCGGCCGCGGACAGCCGCTCGACCCCGGCATCGACCTCATCGCCCGGTCCGGTGAGATCGACGTACTGCCAGGCGATCTCGGGCTCGGCCGGGATGACCTGCACCGGCTCGCGGAAGTCCTCGCAGAACCGCGCCGCCAGGTTCGGATGGCGGCCGACCACGGCCCGCACGGCGTCGCGCAGCCGCTGCGGATCCAGCGCGCCGGTCATGGTGATGCCCAGCTGCACCGCGTACACGGCATCGGTGGTCTCGGCGTCGTCGGCGAAGCCGGCCTGGAACAACAGGCCCTGCTGCAGCGGGGTCAGCGGCAGCACATCGGCGATCCGGTGCTTGCGGCCCAGTTCGTCGATCTGCGGCTGGGTCAGGCGGGCCGGCGCCAGATCCGACGGGGTCAGCCCGCCGCCACCGTTCCGGACATGGGTGCAGATCCCGGCCAGGGCCTCGAACCACAGCCGGCTCAGCCGGTCGGCGGCGGCGTGATCCAGCGTCGACGGCGCCCACGACCACGCGGCCTGCAGGCGCGGGCCCGCCTCGGTGTCCGGTCCCGAATCCAAGACGCCCGCGTTGAGTTCGACGGTGTGCGCCAACGGCATCGGCACCGCGGCGGCCACCTCGGCCATCGCGAGGCCGTCGTCACCGATCCGCCACAGTTCCTCGGAAAGGCCCGCCGCGCCTGCGCCGAGCCGGCCCAGATAGTTGAATCCGACGGCCGGTTCGGGTCCGGTCAGCTCGATGTCGGGGTTCAGGTAGCGCAGCAGACCGTAGGTCAGGCCGTCGGGCAGCGCGCGAAGCTGTTCCTTGGCGGCCTTGATCACCCGGCCCAGCGCGGGGTCGCCGGCCGCGACCCGGTCCCAGGGCAGCTCGCCGACCGTCAGCGCCACCGGGTACTTGGCGGTGAACCAGCCCACGGTGCGCGACAGATCGGTGCTGCCGTCGGCCCCCAGTTCCTCGTCGCGGCCGTGGCCTTCGACGTCGATGCCGATCGGCCGGGCTCCGCCGCCCAGGTACTCGGCCCAGGCCAGCCCGAACGCGATCAGCAGGATGTCCTGCACGCCGGCGTGGAACGCGGCGGGTACCTCGCCCAACAACGTGCGGGTGGTGTCGGCGTCCAGCGACACCGATAGCCGACCGGCGTTGGCGTAGGTGTCCACATCCGGTCGCGGCGCGGGCAGCGTCGCGGGCGTCGCCAGCACCTCCCGCCACGCCTCGGCCTGCCCCACCACATCCGCCGCGCGGGCGTGCTCATCGAGCAACTCCGACCAGCGGGCGTAGGAGGTGCCGCCGGTGGGCAGCTCGATCGGCTGCCCGGTGTGCTGCTGCGCCCAGGCGATGTTGAGGTCTTCCAACAGGATTCGCCACGACACCCCGTCCACCGCGAGATGGTGCACGACCAGGACCAACCGACGGCTCTCGGCCGCCCACACCGCGCTCAGCATCACCCCCGCCGCGGGATCCAGCCGCGACCGCGCCGCCACCAGCGCCTCATCGGACAACTCGTCGACCGTCCGCAGACAATCGCCCGCGCGCACCGCACCCTTCTCGGGCACGGTCAGCGACCACTCACCACCGCGCGATTCGGCCCGCATCCGCAGGGTGCCGTGCCGATCCAGCAGGGCCTGCAGCACGATCTCGACGTCGGCCCGGCTGACCCCGGCCGGGGCCGCCACCACCAACGTCTGGTTGAACTGATCCAGGGGGCCGTCGATCGTGCTGAGCCAGTGCATGATCGGGGTGGCCACCACCGCGCCGATGCCCTCGTCGACGACGGCGGCCTCGCCTCCGGTGATCTTGGCCACCGAGGCCAGCCGGGCAACCGTCTGCTCGACGAAGATGTCACGCGGCCGGCACAACACACCCGCGGCCCGCGCCCTGGCCACCACCTGCATCGACAGGATGCTGTCGCCGCCCAGATCGAAGAACGAGTCGTCGACCCCGACCCGGTCCTGCCCGAGCACCTCGGCGTAGATATCGGCCAGCAGCTGCTCCACGGCGGTCGCGGGGGCGCGGTACTCGCTGTCCCTTCCGCGGTAGCCGGGTGCCGGCAGGGCTCGCGTGTCCAGTTTGTTGTTGTGGGTCAATGGAATCGCGTCGAGCACCACGATCGCCGCGGGAACCATGTACGGCGGCAACCGATCCGCCAGTTGAGCGCGGGCCTCGACCGGATCGGCGGTTCCGGTGACGTAGCCGACCAGACGCCGGTCGCCGGGCCGGTCCTCGCGGGCGATCACCACCGCCTGCTCGACCCCGTCCACCCGCGACAGCGCCGAGCGCACCTCACCGAGTTCGATTCGGTAGCCGCGGATCTTGACCTGCTCGTCGGCCCGACCCAGGTACTCCAGCTGACCGTCCGCACGCCACCGGACCAGGTCACCGGTCCGGTACATCCGGGTCCCCGGCTCCCCGAACGGGCAGGCCACGAACCGCGACGCGGTCAGATCGGGTCTGCCGATGTAGCCGGCCGCAACGCCGCCACCGGCGACGTACAGTTCGCCGATCACGCCGGTCGGCACCGGGGTCATCCAGGTGTCCAGCACGAACAGCGCCGCACCCGGTACCGGCGCACCGATCGGGACCACGCCCGGCCCGGGGACCAGCGGTGTGCTCATCGCGGCGCAGATCGTCGTCTCGGTCGGGCCGTAGGCGTTGAACATCACCCGGCCCGGCGCCGCCCACCGGTCCACCACCTCGGCCGGGCAGGCCTCACCGGCCACCACCAGTGCCGCCGATTCCAGCCCCTCCGAGCCCAGCATGGCGACCGCCGACGGGGTTTGGGTGAAGACGGTGATCTGCTCGGCGACCAGCAGCCGGTGGAAGTCCTCCGGTGAGCCGGCCACCGATTCGGGCACCACCACCAGGCGGCCACCGCGCAACAGCGCATGCCCGATCTCCCACACCGACGCGTCGAACCCCAGCGAGTGGCAGAGCGGCCACACCCCGCCGCGGGGTAGGCCGGCGTCATCCATCGAGGCCATCAGCTGGGTCAGATTGCCGTGCGTGACCGCGACCCCTTTGGGGGTTCCGGTGGTTCCGGAGGTGTAGATGATGTAGGCGATGTCGTCGGCCGCCGGTGCCCGGGAAGCGGTGGCGGGCCGGCCGAGCGTCGCACCCCCGTCCACGCCCTCGTCGATGTCGACGACGGCGATATCGCGGCCGTCGAGCCGCGACCGCAGTCCGGCGGTGGTGATCACCGCGATCGGGGCCGCGTCGGACAGGATGAAGTTCAGCCGCGACGCCGGAACGGCCGGATCGATCGGCAGATATGCGGCACCGGTCTTGAGCACCGCCAGGAAGGCGATCACGGCGTTGGCCGATCGCTCGGACAGCAGCGCCACCCGCTCGCCGGGCCCGACACCGCGCGTGGTCAACGAATGCGCCAACCGGTCGGCCGCCTCGTCCAGCTCGCGGTAGGTCAGGGACCGGCCCTCGAATGTCAGCGCCACCGCATCGGGTGTGGCGGACACAGATTCGCCGAACAGGTCCGGTATCGCCTTGCGCGCCGGGCCGGACTCGGCCAGCACGGCCTGGTTGCCGATCCGGGCCAATTCGGTTCGATCGTCGCCGGCCAGCAGGTCCAGTTCGGACAACCGGCGGTCGGGTTCGGCGGCCATCGCCGTCACGACCCGCTGGATGCGCTCCGCCAGCCCGGCCACACCGAAGTCCGCGAACGGCCTTCCCGCGCCCGCCGTGCTGAGGAACAGCTGATCGCTGGACCCGATGAAGAAGAGTCCGAAGTGCCCCATCGGGCCGTGATTGGTGTAGGACACCGAAACCGAGGCGCCGGCCAGGTCCAGGGTCAATCGCCCCGGAATGAAGTTGACCGCCAACCGATTCGACGCCTGCCGCGGTCCCCTTGCACCGCGTTCCCCCTCGAGCAGGTGAACCGGGAACCGTTGGTGGGCCAGCAGTTCCCGGATTCGGACGTCGACGTGCCTGCAGAATTCACCGACCGTCCAGTCCGGCGGCGTCTTGAGCACCAGCGGCGCCACCCCGGCGAGCATCGAGGGCAGGATCTTCGAATCCGACGTCACCCGCCTGCTGACCGGGAAGTCCAGCGCCACCTCGGAACCGCTGGACGACCACGCCCGCGCCAGGAGTGCGCAGGCGGCCGTGGTGACCGAGTACCTGCGGATGCGCAGAGCCTTCGACAGGTCTTTTATCTGGCCGACCACGGCCTGGTCGACTTCGACCGACGCCGACGGGGTGTAGGCGTCCTGAGCGTTCGACTGCGGCATCGACTGTTCGAGTCCGCTTTCCGGCGGGAGGTTGCTGCTCCAGTACGCCTGATCCGCCGCGTAGTCCTCGGAGGCCTCGTAACCGGCCTCGCACTCCACCAGATCCCGCAACGACCCGAAGTACGCGGGCGGAATCTCTTCCCCCGCAACAATCGCCGAATAGATCGTCGCAATTCGACGGCTCACCAGGGCCATGGAGATGCCGTCGACAGAAATATGGTGGCCCAAACCGAATAGGTAATACTCGTCGGGCTGCGTACGGAAAAGCGCGAATTTTACCAGCCGCCCGTTGAGCGGCAGCGGAGTGTGCTGAATCGCCGACGCCATTTCACGAACTTTTTGCACCGGATCATCGGCGTCGCGGACGTCGTGGAACGGCAATTCAAGATCAGAATAATCGAGCGCTTTCTGGAAAACCTGACCGTCCGCCTCGAAAAAGGTGGCCCGCGCCGGTTCCGCTTCCTGCATAGCCTGACGGATGGCCCGTTCGAGAAGATCATGATCGACCGTGCCGTCGATTCTCCCCAGCAGACCGAGTTGCCATTCGGTGCCGGCGAGGCCGCTTTCATGCGACAGCCAAATATCCAATTGCGCGCGCGTGAGTGGAAGCGCGCAGCCGTCTGATTCCATTATACGACTTCCCCACCAGATGCTTTAGCGCTCAAGAGCCCCACCCTGCGCCAACCGCTCGCGCAGGCTCTTCGGCCGTATATCGGTCCAATTCTGTTCAATAAACTCTAAACACGCGGCACGATCGGCGTCGCCGAAAACCACCCGCCAGCCGCTCGGCACATCGGCAAAGCTCGGCCACAGGCTGTGCTGCTCTTCGTCGTTGACCAAGACGTAAAAGCTGCCATTGTCGTCGTCGAACGGATTGATGCTCACGTTTCTCCCGGCTGTATCGAGGGCATCGCAAACAATATCGCAAAGATACGGGAGCCCGCACGGCTGGGTCAGAGATTTTTACGAAGTTCCGCTCGCCGTGACTTCGTCACGGCGAGGTCGGACTGACGCCATAATTAGCTGAAGATTCATGATCGCGGACTTACCGGAGGTCATGATGAATTGACGATGCAGTAATCGTATTGCGAGCTCTGCGAGACTGTGAGTTTTCTGTGTGCCCCAGCCGCACGGTCCGCACCGACCTATCGCACAGGCTGCGGGATGCGCGCGGATGTGACGCCGCCGGCAAATGAATTCACCAGATATTAAGACTGTCTTCGAACTCGGACGGGTCGCGATCAGGGCGCGGCCGAGCCTGATCCGATGATTTTGCTGAAACTACAGAATCCCTCCCTTTTGCCAGGTTGATACAAGACGCCGACATATCACAACCTTGCGATCGACGCCTCATTCCGGCCGGCGCCGAGGCCTGCCGGACTCCCGTCACCGCGATCACGCCGAAATCCGCAGGGCGAGTGCGGTTTCTAGCAACAGGAGCACGCACCGCCCGCCGGCGGTCCTTACCCGCAGGTCAGGACGAACTCGCAGGTAGACCCGGTCACCCGGGTGCCGATCCGGCCGGCGGGCACGGGCGAACAACCTCAGCTACCACCACGCACCTCGCCGCACCCAACGCGGCAAACCATGGCTGTCGCCAGTTGGCTTGCGTGGCTTCAGGTTTAGATTTATCCACTCGGCCGGGCCGAGCCCGGCGGGTCAACGGGGCCACAGCTAACCGTGCCGGCACTGACCGCCGGATCCCCTGACGGCACCGTCAGCGGTCGGATAACCGCTCCTCCGCTAGGCCAAACCCGGTTTATCGGCGTCTTGTTCCCGGGCTGCCGATTCCTCGCCCAGGGGCGAGGAGCCTCGCGGCATCAGCATGACGAACACCGGAAATCGCAGTTGAGCCCCGGCGATGGGCATCCGGATCGCGAACGACACCACCTCGAGCTCGAGGCGCTTGCCCCGCTGCGTCTCCATCTCCAGGCGGCCGGGTAGGTGTTTGGGCGCCGCCAGCCAGTCCAGGCCACGTTCGATGGAGTCGACCAGGTTCATGGCGCCGACTATACCCGCGATGAATCCGTACTCGCGCTGTAAGGCCTAGTCAGAACCCCTTTTCGGCAGGTGGATAGGGCTGCGGCCGACCGATTTTCGCGAGTCCGCGGCCGGCTACGCCTTCTTGAAGAGGTACATCCGGTAATCGGACGATCCGCCGCTGCGCAGGTCGTCGTAGGCCCGCTGCGCGGGTGCGAATCGACGGATCACGCCCCGCAGGAAGAACGGTGTCACCCGGTCGATCACATACCGCCAGCGCTCCAGAGTCTTCTCCATGCCGCGCCTGACTTCGGAATTGATTCCCCGTCCCGAGACCATTTCCAGCGGCGCCTCCGCCAGCGCCGCCTCCCAGCCGGGGATGTCATAGGAGGTGCGGGCGTCGGCGTACAGGAAATGCCCACCGGGTCGCAGTACCCGCTCGACCTCGGCGAGGAAGCGTCCGAATCGCGGATACAGATGGGACGATTCGATATTGATGACCGCGTCGAACGATCCGTTGGCAAACGGAAGGTCCTCGGCGTCGCCCTGCTTGAACTCTAAACCCGGTATGTTGTGCCGGTTTTGGCAAAACTCGATACCGGTGGGGTTCAGGTCCAGCCCGGTGTAGGCGGCCGGGTGCAGGGTGCGCATGAGATACGAGGCACCACCCCCATGCCCGCAACCGACCTCGAGCACCTGCTTACCGGCCACGTCCACCTGGGTTGCGGTGATGTGGTAGAGCTGAATCGGGTACCGGTTGGGCTCGTCGGCGGCCGAGAGTGGCACACCCATCGCCGGGTCTTCCTCGTAGCCGTAATTGAGGAACACCACATCCTCGCCGTCGAGCCTGCGGGTCGCATAACGGTAGATGAACTTCTGGACACCTTGGGTGAACTTCTCGTTCAACTCGAAGAGCAACCGGTCTCGCGATTCCCGGACCTGATGTTTGAGCGTCATAGGCGGAGTATGGCAGAGACCCGGGGGGCGGTCCGGTCTTTAGCCGAGCCAACGGCTTTGCGACAGTTCGAGAACTGGAGATAATGTCCGAGTTCCCCGGCCGACCACCGAAAGGGTAGGACCCGCATGAGGTTTGCGCTGGCATGTTACGGAACCCGCGGCGATGTCGAGCCGTCGGTCAGCGTCGGGCGGGAATTGCAGAGTCGGGGCCACGAAGTGCGTCTTGCGGTTCCGCCCGATCTGCTCGGATTCGCCGATTCCGCCGGGCTCGCCGCCGTTCCCTACGGGCCACAACTGCGGGAATTCATGAACGAAGATTTCCTCCGCAATTTCTGGTCCAGGATCATCCGCAATCCGGTCGGTTCGCTGCGCGAACTGTGGCAACCGATCGCACGGTACTGGCCGGATACCGCCGCCACACTCGAGTCGCTGGCCGATGGGGTGGATCTGCTGTCCACCGGGATCAACTACGAACAGCCCGCCGCGAATGTGGCCGAATACTACGGGATCCCGCTGATTTCGCTGCACCACTTCCCCATGCGCCCCAACGGCCGGTTGATTCCGGCGCTGCCGTCGGCGGTGGTCCGCGCCGGCGGGGCGGCATCGGAATGGCTGATGTGGCGCGCGACCAGGCACGCCGAGGATGTTCAGCGACGGCATTTGGGTTTGCCCAGGGCGACCGCCCCGTCGCCGCGCCGGCTCGCCGACCGCGGGTCGTTGGAGATCCAGGCCTATGACCAGGTCTCGGTTCCCGGGCTGGCCTCGGAATGGGCCGCATTCGACCGCAGGCGGCCGTTCGTGGGCGCCCTGACTATGGAGTTGGCCACGCCCGCCGATGACGATGTGGCGGCCTGGATCGCCGCGGGCTCCGCACCCATCTGCTTTGCGCTGGGGAGCATTCCGGTCGAATCCCCGGAGCAGACGGTGCAGATGATGAGCGCGGCCTGTGCGCGCCTGGGTGAGCGGGCTCTGATCTGTGCCGGGGGCACCGATATCGCCGGTGTCGCCATGGCCGATCACGTCAAGGTGGTGGGCATGGTGAACTATCCGACGATCTTCGCGGCCTCGCGTGCGGTCGTGCACCACGGCGGCTCTGGCACCACTGCTGCCGGCCTGCGGGCCGGGGTGCCCGCGCTGATCCTCTGGAGCACGGCCGATCAGCCCTATTGGGGCAATCAGGTCACGCGGCTCAAAGTCGGTGCCGCCCGGCGCGTATCGGCGACCACCGAGGACAGCCTGGTGGCCGATCTGCGGCCGATCCTGTCCCCCGACTATGCGGCCAGGGCCAGGGCGCTCGCCGCCAGGATGACCAGCCCCGCCGACAGCATCGCCAAGGCGGCCGACCTCTTCGAGGGTGCCGTCGCCGACAAGGCGGGCTGACCCGGGGCCGGCCTCAGGCGGCCGGTTTGATCAGCAGGCCCTGGCCGGTGGGCAGTGCACAGACCGATACGCCCAGTTCGGCCGCGACCTCGTCCATGGCGATGCGCTGCTCGTCGCGGCCCCGGTTGGCGTAGTCGTCCAGCAACACGAACGCCCCAGGGGTCAACCGTGGCCAGAAATACCGCAGCGTAGCGACTTCGGGTGGCGCGCAGTTCATGTCGATGTGCAGGAAGGCCACGGCGTCGGCGTCGACCTGCTCGAGTGTCTCGGGGACCGCGCCGACGATGATGCGCTGGTTGCGCCACTGCGCGAAGTTCGCCTTGACGCTGTCGACCGAACTGACGTACATGCCGTTGCGCAGCAGTTCCTCGCTCTTCTCCAGCGCACCCGCCTCACGTTCACGGTCGCTGACGAAACGCGGATCGAGCCCGGCGAACGTGTCGAGCAGATAGAACTGTTTACCCAGCCGGTCCCAGTCGAGGTGTTCCATCACGGCGCTGCTGAGGAATCCGTAGCTGACCCCGCACTCGACGAAATCGCCTTCGAGCTTGCTGGCGCTGGCCGCCGCCCACAATCCGACGTGCACCCGCCAGTGCCACTGGTACCAGTCGGACTCCCCGAGCGCCTGCGCACCGCGTTGATATGCCCGCTGGAACCCTGGGTCCTCCATGAAGGCGTGACTGTTGAAACAGATCAGCGCGTCGTTGGAATAGACGTCGGGTAGGAGTTTGCGCGCCAGCCAGTACTCCGCGCGCACCGCACGGAGCAGGATTTTCGTGGGAATCGCCAGCCCTTTTGCCACGGCGGCAACCATAACACCCGGGTCGCCGGGCAACACCAGCGATGCGTCGTCGACTTCGGCCTCGCGGTTGGCGAATCTCCGTGGCCCACAAGAGAATCGGCACCAGGCAACGACCGACTATCGGAGCCTACCGCTCGCTACCTCGCGATAGCGCGACAACTTCTAATGACGGCAAACTCAGCCGGCGTCTCGTTCCGCCACCCGCACCGCCTCGTCGGGCACGGTCGCAGGCACCGAATGCTTGCGTTTGAGCCGCGATTTCATGGCGATCGCGCGCTTCTCCACCACGAACCAGCTCAGCGCGGCGAGCGGCACGGTGGCCGCCGTCGCGAGCACGAAGAACACCACCAGATTGAGCCTGGCCAGGCCGAGAACCACCAGCATCTGCTGCATCGGGAAGGCGTAGATGTACATCCCGTAGGACAGGTCGTTGCGCAGGTTGAGGCGTTTGTGGCGGACCAGGGACCCGGACACGATCACCGCATATGCCAGGGGAAGCGCCCCGATCACCCGGTAATTCGCCAGCAGGCCGGATACCAGCACGATCGCGACGCACACCGCCACCAACGACCATCGCGCCGGGATCCGGTCACGGTACTGGAACACCAGGGCTCCGGCCGCGAACATCACGGCGAACCTCGCGACCATCTGCGGAATGGTCTGCATGGCGAACACCGGATACGAGAAATACGCTGTCGCACAAAGGGTGATCACGAAGGCCGCCGGAATCACCCAGCGCCGCTTCAGCAGCGCGGTGACGCCCAGCACGGCCACCGCGATGTAGCAGATCAGCTCGAAGACCAGGGTCCAGATCGAGCCGTTCCAGACCCCGGGCCACGGGATGTCGCGCGGGGTCCCGTCGATACCGGCGTAATAGACGTTGAGCACGGCGTTGTTGAGCACGTAGTCGACCGGTGTGTAGGTCGACATCAGGCGGCCGACCGACCCGCCCTGGATCAGGACGCTCAGCGGTGCGAACACGAACGCGACCACCACCAGGCACACCCACAGGCCGGGGAAGATCCGCAGGCCGCGGGCGACGGCGAAATCGCGCAGCCGGGGATTGCGGATCCAGCTCGCGGTGATGAGAAACCCTGACACCGCGAAGAACCCGTCGACCCCGACCTGCTCGATGAGCTGTTCCAAGGGCTTGAAGCCGAGCGTGCGACCGGTGAGGGGCCAGGAATGCCACAGGATGACGCTGACCGCGAGCACCAGTCGCCACGCGTTGAGCGCGTTGTTGCGCGGATCGAATACCTGCCCCAGCGTGGCGCCCGAGAGCGGCCGCCAGTTGCGCACGGTGCTCATGCCGAACACCTCGAGCTGGCGAAGTTCTCGACGGCGTCGGCGGCACTGATCACGCTCTGCCCCGGAGTGGTCATCGCGCTCGCCAGCCGCCGGGCCCTGGTGAGGTAGTCCTCGGCCAGGATCCGGCGCAGGTCGGCGGTGAGCGTCTTTCGGTTTGTGGTCGAAAATCGCCGGGTGGTACCGACTTTCAGCCGCTTGATCTGACCACCCCACAGCGTTTGGTTGGCATCCATCGACAGGATAAGGGTGGGGACGCCCGCGCGCAGGCTGGCCGCCGTTGTCCCGGAACCGCCGTGGTGCACCACGGCCCGGCAGGCCGGGAAGACCACCGCGTAGTTCACCGCACCGACGACCTTGACATGGTCGGGAAGCGCGACGCCGCTGAAGTCGCTCCACCCGGCGCACACCAGCGCCCGCTCGCCGAGTTCGCGGCATGCCGAGGCGATCATGTCGACGGTGTCCACCGGAGATTCGACCGGCATGCTCCCGAAGCCGAAGCAGATCGGCGGTGTCCCCGATGCGATCCAGGACATCACGTCCTCGTCGCCCGCGGTGTTCAGTTCCATCGTCAGGGTGCCGACGAAGGGCCGCAGGTCACCCCATTGCGCCCATTCCGCGGCCAGTCCGGGAAAGCAGGCCTCGTCGTATGCCTGGACTTCCAGCGATCCGCGCTCGGCGATCCGCTGCGGTGACGGGCCGGTAGCCTTCGGCAGGCCGAGTTGGCGGCGCTGGCCGTCCTCGACCTTCTTGTTGAGCCGCCAGGCCAGCCAGTCGAACACCGTCATCGCGGTGCGCCCCAGCCGGGGCGGCAGGATCGAGACCAGCCTGCCGTTGGGCCGCATCGGGATGTGGTGCAGGGTTACCAGCGGAAGGTTGTGGTACTCCGCGACATTGGCCGCGGGCTCCTGGTAGCTCTGCCCGGCGAACAACACATCGGCGCCCTCGGCCACCGATGTGAGGGTGGTGTTCATCTGTGCCCAGCATTGGTCGCTGAGCTCCCACATCTCCCGCCACATCCCGCGGATCTCACGCACCCGCCAGAAGGTGTGCAACGCATACGTCCAGAAATCCCGGTACACGTCCAGCCACGTCTTGGTGTCCAGCCCGTAGGCGACGGTCTGCAGACCCGCCGCCTCGGTGAAGTCGATCAGGTCGGGCGGGACCGCCATCAGCACATCGTGCCCCCGGTGCTGCAATTCGCGGCCGACAACGACGGACGGTTCGATATCGCCCCGTGTTCCGTAGCTTGCCAGCACAAACTTCATAGCGGATCGACACCTCTCAAGTCGGTCGGCGGCAGGGCTTGTTCTGTGACGTCGTTGTCGCCCTCACTCCTTGCGCCACAGCACACCGGTACCGTCGATCTCGACGATATCGGCCGAAATACCGTGCTCGGCACGGTAATCCGTGACCGCTTGCCGGCAGCCCTCGATCGCGTGGTAGTCGTCGATGATGCAGAAGCCGCCGGGTGACAACCGGTCGTAGAGACCCTCGAGCCCCTGGATCGTCGACTCGTAGAGGTCGCCGTCGAGCCGCAGCACCGAGATACGTTCGATCGGGGCGCCTTTCAGCGTGTCCTTGAACCAGCCGGGAAGGAAGCGCACCCGGTCGTCCAACAGCCCGTAGCGCGAGAAGTTGGCCTTGACGTCTTTTTCGGTCACCGCCAGGATGGGCGCGGCCAGGTGCAGCCGGTCCCCCTTGTCGGCCTTGTACTTCGCGGCGTCCGGCGGCGGCACTCCTTCGAACGAATCACACAACCAGACGTTGCGGGACTCGTCGCTGTAGGCCGCGAGGACGGCGCGCATCAGGATCGAGGCACCGCCGCGCCACACGCCGCACTCGACCAGATCGCCGGGAACGTCGTCGGCGATCACGGTCTCGACGCACCGCTGCAAACTGGTGAGCCGGGTCATTCCGATCATCGTCAGCGCATCGGCGGGCCAGTCCAGGCCGAGATCGCGTTTGCGTTGATCGAACGGGTGCTTACGCACCAGCACAAGGTTCCCGAATTTGAGCACGGGACGGTGCAGCCAGTTCCACCCGACGGGCACCAACTCGTCGACGCCGTACCTGGTGAGATCCTGCCGCAGCAGGTCCAGGTATGCGGATCGGGTGTCGTGATCGGTCACGGTCAAAAAAGTGTTCCTATCTCGAAAACCAGTACTCCCGCGGAGAGCCTAACCCGCCGAACTGGGAGTTATGACATTTCGGGATCCACCGATGACGTTGCCGCCGCGACAATTTCGGCGCCGACGGGCAAACCCGACGTCGCATACCGAGCGCGGCTAATTCGGTGACCCCGTCGTCACGTCCGACTATTAGGATAGATAACGGCATGATGCAGACCCGGCAAATATTTCCGGCCGGGCGGGCCGGTTCACCGATAGGCGGCCCGCGACAGGTCCTTCGGTTGCTCGGCGCGATGCACCACGACTACCGAATCGAACACCTCGATCCGGTCGATGAGGGTCGCAGCTAACGGCACCGTGACCTGGTCGACCCGCTTGGGGTGGCCCTCCATGATCTGGTAGACCGACCTCATCTTCTGGTAGGGCGCGTGCATGGCATCCATCAGCCATTTGGTGAAGTCGATGAACGATTCGCGTTGGTCCCGGTAGATCGTCCAGTAGTTGGCGCAGACATCCTCCACCAGGTACACCCCACCGGGTTTGAGCCGGGGGAACAGGTACTGGAACGACCTGATCATCTGTTTCGGGGTGTGCCCGCCATCGTCGAGAATCGTGTCGAACTGCCCGAACTCGTCGAGCACACCGGCCAGGAACGCCACGTCGGTCTGGTCGCCGATCCGCACGTGCAGGTTGCGGCCCGGATCGTCGTACTGCGCGGCCTTCGGACTGATGTCGACGCCGACGATGGTGGCGTCGGGCAGGTACTGGCGCCACATCTGCAGGGAACCACCCCGGTCCACCCCGATCTCCAGCATTCGCCGGGTATCGGTCAGGACCGCCTGGTAGATGGGCAGGTAATGGCGGAGCTTGTGAATATTCTCGGTGCTCTCGAATATCCGGTCCAGCGGGGTGTCCGCGGGCGGTGTGTCCACCGCACGCATGGTCACGGGCCGGGCGAGTTCCGGCCCGAGCGCGGCGAGCATCCGCTTTCCGTCCTTGTAGGCGTAGCGGCGCGCGATGAACGGCGGCTTCGGCTGCAATGCCAGCCGGAAGGTCCGCATCTCACGAAACCCTTTGTCGGTCCACCGGACCGGTCATACACCGAGAACAGCTAATTTCCATGGGATTCAGCGTACCGATGCCCGGCGGGAATGGTTCGACGGGAATTGCCCTTCCGGCGGGCACCGGCGGGGCGCCGACATGAAGTGCCCGGCAAACTGCGCAAATCATTCTCTCAGAAGTGATTCGGTGTGCCCTTGTCAATCCATTCCAGAAGTGCGGGCAAGCCGTCCTCGAGTGTCCACTTCGGGCTCCAGGCCAGGTCGGCCCCGGCCGGTTCGATATCGCAGCTCGCCGCACGGACGTCGCCGTCCCGGAACTTCGCGACGACGGCCGGTTCCGGTGCGGCACAGATCCGGGCCACCTGCCGGGCCAGGTCGTGGATGGTGGTCGCGATACCCGACCCGATATCGAGGCAGCGCTGCCCCTGCGCCGGGCCGTTGACCGCCGCAAACAGCGCGTCGACCACATCGTCGATGTAGACGAAGTCGCGGACGATCCTGCCGTCCTCGTAGACCTCGAGGGCCTGCCCCTCGCGCGCCAGCCGGGCGAACAGCGTGACGATGCCGGTGTAGGAATTGGTCAGCGACTGGCCGGGACCGTAGACGTTCTGCAGCCGCAGCACACTCAGGTTGGTGTCGTGGGCGGCCGCCCAGGCCGCCAGCAGGTGTTCCTGGGCGAGCTTGGTACCGGCGTAGATGTTCGTCGGACGTGGCTCGGTCCGGCCGGCCCGGCTGGGCAGCGGCACCGCGGGTTCACCGGCGGGTCCCTGGGCATCCCAGCTCCCGGCCACCAGCTGAGCGTGGCTGCGGGGCCGTGGGTAGAAGGTATGGGGGCCACCCGGTGTCGCGTACTGCCAGGCTCCTTCGCCGTAGACGGCCCTCGACGAGGCCAGCACCAGCTGGTCGGGCACCTGCTCGGCTCGGCTCATGGCGTCGAGCAGCTGGGTGGTGCCTACCACGTTCACCGAGCCGTGCCGCGTCGCCTCCGACAACGACTGTGCGGTCCCGGTCTCGGCCGCCAGGTGCACGATCTGGTCCGGTTCGAACAGCCGGAGCACCGCGTCCCAGTCGGGGGCATGGGTGACGTCGCCGGTGAACAGCCGCACCGACGACGGCAGGTCGATCTGCCGTCCCCTGGCATGTACCTGTGGGTGCAGGACGTCCATCACGGCGACCTCGTAACCCGCCTGGACCAGTCGGGAGGACAGCGCGGACCCGATGAATCCTGCACCACCGGAAATCAGTACGGATGTTGACAAGAGCCGACGCCTCCCAAATTCGTCTGCACAGCGACTGGCCGCCCGGTGCACCACCGAGGTCGGGCCGGGTCGAGGACATGATATCGGCGGGGAGACCGGCGGCAAGACCGGTCAGGCACCGGCCGCACGTTCCAGCAGATCGGCCGCCTTGGTCACGCTCTCGGCGGGTTTGGTCATCTCGGCGGCGATCGTCCGGGCCCGCTCCGCGTACCCGGGGCCCAGGATCCGGTACAGGTCGGCGACCAGCGATTCGCGTGTGGTGGTCGAGAAGCGCCGCGTGGTACCCACTTTCAGCCGGTTGAGCTGAAACCCCCAGAACGGCTGGTCGCCGACCGTCCACAGGATCAGGGTCGGAACCCCGGCCCGCAGGCTCGCCGCGGTGGTACCCGAACCGCCGTGGTGGACGACCGCCCGGCAGGCCGGAAAGACCGCGGCGTAATTCACCACACCGACAACTTTGACGTGCCCGGCAATTTCGGCGGCACCGAAGTCCGTGCCGCCGGCGCACACCAGCGCCCGCTGGCCCAGCTGCGCACAGGCCGCGCTGATCATCTCGACCGTCTCCGCCGGCGACTCGACCGGAATACTGCCCAGGGCGAAGCAGATCGGCGGTGGCCCCGCCGCGATCCAGTCCGTGACCTCCTGATCGGCGGGGGTGGTCAGCTCCATCGTCAGCGCACCGACGAAGGGGCGCCGTCCGCCGAGTTTGGCCCATTCGGCGGCCAGGCCCGGAAAGCAGACATCGTCGTAGGCCTGGATCTCGATCGATCCGCGTTCGGCCAGCCGGCGCGGCGTCGGCCCGCCGGCCCGAGGCAGCCCCAGGTCGCGGCGCTGCGCATCCTCGGCCGCCTTGGTGAGTCGCCACCCCAGCCAGTCGTAACCCGTCATCGCCGTGCGGGTCACCGGCGGCGGCAGCATCGGAAAGAGCCGCCCGTTGGGCCGCCACGGCATGGTGTGCATGGGGACCAAGGGAACCCGGTAGAAATCAGCCACATTGGCGGCCGGTTGCTCATAGCCGACACTGGTCGACACCAGGTCGGCGCCTTCGGCCACCGAGACCAGGGTCTTACCCATGTCCGCCCACTGATCGATGACCACGTTCACGGCGTCGCGGCACAATTTGGCCAGGTCGTGCACCCGCCAGAACCGGCGGCTCCACGACATCCACAGGTCGCGGTAGTCGTCGAGCTGGGGCGCGATCTGCTGCCCGTAGGCGAGGGTGGTGAGCCGGGCCCCCTCGGCGAAGCCGATCAGGTCGGGCGGGACCGCCATCCGCACATCGTGACCCCGTACTTGCAGTTCCCGGCCGACTGCGACGGCGGGTTCGATGTCGCCGCGTGTCCCGTAACTCGCCATGGCAAATCGCATGACGGATCCCCTCCCCCAACTCGGTATGTTTGTCGGCGACCGTCGGCACTGCCGGACATTGTCTCGGATTCTTCACGCTACGAGCAGGTCTCGCAGGACTATCTTTTGGGCGCATTCGGGTGAATCGACATGGCAAATTTCACAGGCGCGTAAGAATTACGCTCTGCAAGCGCAAAACGTCAAGCCTCATCAATTTCGGCAATGTAGCGGCGCGAGGCGGCCGATAACCCCGGTCCGGTGATTTACCGACCGTGGCGGTGATGGCCCAAACCGCCTCCCCGCCACGGTTTCCGCCGGTCACCGATGCTTCACACCCTTCGGTGCGCCGAGATCGGGCCACCGGAATTGTTTCGGCATCGCCGTAAAAACCAGGATAAGGTGGCGTACGTGTTTCACCACGACGATGAGAAAGTGTTCTCGCCGTGCCCACACTCAGCGAACCGCCGACGGTCGGCCGGCGGGAGTGGCATATGCGTGGGATAATTCTCGCCGGCGGCTCGGGCACACGCCTGCATCCGATCACCAAGGGCATCAGTAAGCAACTGTTGCCGGTGTACGACAAGCCGCTCATCTACTACCCGTTGTCCACGCTGATCATGGCAGGCGTCCGCGACATCCTGGTGATCACCACACCCGCCGACGCACCGGCGTTCGAGCGGCTGCTCGGCGACGGCTCGGCGTTCGGGGTCAACCTGCGCTATGCGGTGCAACCCGAGCCGGAGGGGCTGGCCCAGGCGTTCGTCATCGGCGCCGAGCACATCGGTTCCGGACCGGTGATGCTGGCCCTCGGGGACAACATCTTCTACGGCCCCGGCCTCGGTACCAGCCTGCGCAGGTTCCAGAACATCAGCGGCGGCGCCATTTTCGCGTACTGGGTGGCCAACCCCTCCGCGTACGGTGTGGTGGAGTTCGGCGACGACGGCACCGCGCTGTCCCTGGAGGAGAAGCCGCTGACGCCGAAATCGCACTATGCGATCCCCGGGTTGTACTTCTACGACAACGACGTCATCGAGATCGCACGATCGCTGCGCAAGTCGGCACGGGGCGAGTACGAGATCACCGAGATCAACCAGATCTATCTGAACCGGGACCGGCTCGCGGTCGAGGTGCTGCCCCGCGGCACCGCGTGGCTGGACACCGGCACCTTCGACTCACTGTTGGATGCCAGCGATTTCGTCCGCACCATCGAACGGCGCCAGGGACTCAAGATCGCGGTGCCCGAGGAGATCGCCTGGCGCAACGGGTTCATCGACGACGACCGGCTCGCCGCGCGCGCCAACGAATTACTGAAGTCGGGATACGGCGGCTACCTGTTGGGGCTGCTGGACCGGAAATAGTGAGTATTCACGCGAGCACGTATCGGAGGGCGTAACACCATCGAACCGATGACAGATATATGTAGTGCGTTACGACGCATGGTTTGAAATTGACAGGCACGTGGTAGGCAAAACCGGGGTTGGTCATTCAAACCACGCTCTGATGGATTACAGAGCCCGTGCAGTCAGTTACACCAGTTAACAGGAGGGGACACACACCATGAAACTTTCGCTCACCAAACTCACCGTCGCCGTCGGCGGCCTCGCGTTGTCGTTGAGTGCAGGCGCCGGATTGGCCTCTGCCGAGCCCGATCTGGGCCCGATGGTCGACTCGACCTGCAGCTACGATCAGGCGATGAAGGCCGTCCACACGGAAAACCCAATGGCGGCCCAGTATCTCGACCAGTCGCCGCCCAACCAGCAGTTCCTGCGGGTGTTCCTCAGCTCGCCGCGCGATGAGCGGGTCAACCTGCTGAACCAGATCAAGAACAACGAGGGCGCCGCTCAGGCCCTTCCGGTGTTCACCCAGATGCTGTCCAGCTGCTCGAAGTACTGAGGCCCGAACTACCGAACAAACCGCGCGAGTCACCGTGACTTGCGCGGTTTGTCGTATCCGCTACTGCGAGCGTGGGCCCTGTGCACGCAAACGGCGCCTTCTACGTGCATAACCCGCACGCTCGGCCGTCTACTGCGAGACGCGCGGGAACTCCACCGTCGGCGGGTCGCCGCCGTCGCCGGGCCGCGCGTCCCCACCCTCTAGCAGGGACCGAACCAGCGGCCTTGGCCCGTACGGCCGGAGCATGGTGCTCGCGGGGCGGCTGCGCACCACCTGCGGCCACCAGAACCACCGTCCGAGCAGCGCCGCGATCGAGGGCGTCATGAACGAGCGCACGATCATGGTGTCGAACAGCAGGCCCATACCGATGGTGGTACCGATCTGGCCGATGATCCGCAGATCGCTCACCACCATCGAGGCCATGGTCGCGGCGAACACCAGACCCGCCGTCGTGACGACCTTGCCGGTGCCGCCCATGGCCCGGATGATGCCGGTCTTGATGCCCGCGGGCAGTTCCTCCTTCATCCGGGATACCAGCAGCAGGTTGTAGTCCGATCCCACCGCCAGCAGGATGATCACCGACATCGCCAGCACCATCCAGTGCAACTGGATGCCGAGGATGTACTGCCAGACCAGCACCGCGAGCCCGAACGACGCCCCCAGCGAGAGCGCCACCGTACCCACGATCACCAGCGCCGCGATGAAGCTGCGGGTGATGATGATCATGATCAGGAAGATCAGGCAGAGCGCGGCGATCCCGGCGATCAGCAGATCGTAGGCGGACCCGTCCTTCCAGTCCTTGGCGGTGGACGCGGAGCCGGCGAGATAGACCTGGCCGTTGACCAGGCGGGTCCCCTTCAGCGCCTCCTCGGCCGCACCCATGATCTGTTCGGTGCGCGCGATTCCCGCTTCGGTCGCGGGATCGCCGTTGTGAGAGATGATGAACCGCACCGCTTTCCCGTCCGGAGACAGGAACGATTTCATGGCCTTCTGGAAGTCCGGATTGTCGAAGACCTCGGGCGGCAGGAAGAACGAGTCGTCGCTCTTGGCGGCGTCGAAGGCCTGACCCATCACGGTGGCGTCGTCGGTGGTCTCGTCGATCTGCGACATCAGGCCCGACATCGTGGAATGCATGGTCAGCGACATGGTCCGCATGGTCTTCATGACGTCGATCATCTGGGGAATCTGGACCAGCATCTGCGGCAGCAGGGCGTCGAGCTCGTCCATATTGTCGACCAGGACCGCCAGCTGGTCGTCGAGTTCATCGACCCCGTCCATGGCATCGAAGATGGACCGCAGCGACCAGCAGATCGGGATGTCGAAACAGTGCGGCTCCCAATAGAAGTAGTTGCGGATCGGACGCAGGAAGTCGTCGAACAACGCGATGCTGCCGCGCAGATCCTTGGTGATCTGCTGCAGGTCGTGGGCACTGGCCACCATCCGATGGGTGGCGCCCGCCATCCCCTCCATGACCTCGTGCATGTGTTCCATCGTGGCGATCATGGTGTCCATATCGGCGACCTGCTTGAGCATGTCGTCGATGCGTTTGCGCTGAAAGTGGGTGGCCTGCAGCTGGCCGGCGTTCTGCAAGCTGAGCAGGAACGGTATCGACGTGTTGGCGATCGGTGTCCCCTCCGGCCGGGTGATCCCCTGCACCCGGGAAACCCCGCGCACCTTGAAGATCGCCTTGGCGACCTTGTTCAGGATCAGGAAGTCGGCCGGGTTCCGCAGATCGTGGTCGGCCTCGATCATCAGGACTTCCGGCATCATCCTGGCCTGGCTGAAGTGCCGCTCGGCGGCCGCGAAACCCTGGTTGGCGGGGATGCCGCCGGAGATGTACTCCCGGTCGTCGTAGCTCGTGGTGTAGCCGGGCAGCGCCAGTAGACCGACCAGAGCCACCGCCAGGGAGGCCACCAAAATCGGTGCGGGCCAACGGACGACGGCGGTGCCGATCCCGCGCCACCGGCGCACCCGCAGTTTCCGCTTCGGTTCGACCAGACCGAACCGACTGGCCACCGCGATCCCCGCGGGAACCAGCGTCACCGCGACCGCGACCGCGGCCGTCATACCGATGGCACACGGGATCCCCATGGTGTGGAAGTAGGGCAGCCGGGTGAAGTTGAGGCAGAAGATCGCGCCCGCGATGGTCAGACCGGACGCCATGACGACCGGGGCGACCCCGCGGTACATGCTGTAGTAGGCCGTTTCCCGGTCCTGCCCGGACGAGCGGGCCTCCTGATATCGGCCGAAGAAGAAGATGCAGTAGTCGGTGCCGGCCGCGATGGCCAGGAACACCAGCATGTTCACCGCGAACGTCGACAGCACGAAAACCTGGTTGGCACCGAGGAATGCGACGATTCCGCGGGCCGCGGCCAACTCGACACCGACCATGGTCAACAGCAGGATCACCGTGATGATCGAGCGGTAGACGACCAGCAGCATCGCGAAGATGATCACGACCGTCACCACGGTGATCTTCAGGATGGACTTGTTGCCGCTGTGCTGCATATCCGAGGCCAGCGGCGCCGCACCGGTGACATGGACCTGCACCCCGGGCGGCGGTGCGTCCTTCTGGACCAGGCCGCGGACCGCGGCGACAGATTCGTCGCCGAGCGGGGTGCCCTGGTTACCGGCCAGGTTCAGCTGCACATAGGCGGCCTTGCCGTCGGGGCTCTGCACACTCGACGAGGTGAGCCGATCCCCCCACAGGTCCTGCACATGCTCGACATGCTTGGTATCGGCGCGCAGATCGCGGATCAGCTTGGTGTAGTAGTCGCGGGTATCGTCGCCGAGCTGTTCCTGGCCCTCCAGCACGATCATCGCCGAACTGTCCGAGTCGGATTCCCCGAACACCGTCCCCATGCGTTTGAGGGCCTGCGTCGACGGCGCATCCTGCGGCATCAGCGATACCGAGTTCTGCTCGCCGACATGTTCCAGTGCCGGGATCGCCGCCTTCCAGTCCCAGCCGACCGATGCCAGGGTCAGGAAGAGGATCAGCACCAGCCACGCCACGATGACGACGGGCGCGAACTTGCGGATCATCCGCGCGATGAACGGCGGCTTCGAGTGTTCGGTGCTCGATTTCTCGGTGCTCGAGTTTTCGATGCTCATGCGGCCGCGTTAGTCCCTCAGCAGCAGGGAACGCACCAGCGGGCGCGGCCCTGCCGGTCGGAGCATCGAGCTCGCGGGGCGTGGACGTACGCGTTGCGGCCACCAGAACCACCTGCCCAGCAGCGCCGCGATCGACGGCGTCATGAACGCACGCACGATCAAGGTGTCGAACAGCAGTCCGAGTCCGATCGTGGTGCCGACCTGCCCGATCGTGAGCAGGTCGCTGACGATCATCGATGCCATCGTGGCCGCGAACACCAGGCCCGCGGCCGTCACGACCTTGCCGGTGCCGCCCATGGCCCGGATCAGGCCGGTGTTGAGGCCGGCGTGGAGTTCCTCTTTCATCCGCGAGACCAGCAGCAGGTTGTAGTCGGAACCGACTGCCAGCAGCACGATCACAGACATCGCCAGCACGACCCAGTTGATCTGCAGCCCGAGGATGTGCTGCCACACCAGCACCGAAAGGCCGAAGGACGCGCCGAGTGACATCGCCACCGTGCCGACGATGACCAGCGAGGCGATCAGGGCCCTGGTCATGAAGATCATGATCAGGAAGATCAGGCACAGCGCCGAGACACCGGCGATCAGCAGGTCGACCTTGGATCCGTCGACCAGGTCCTTGACCCCGGCCGCGGTACCGGCGAGGTAGATGTTCGAGTTCTCCAGCGGGGTTCCCTTGAGCGCCTCTTCGGCCGCGATCTGGATCGGCTCGACGCGCGAGATGCCGTCGGGTGTCGCGGGATCGCCGCGTTGCGAGATGAGCAACCGGGTGGCCTTACCGTCCGGCGACATGAAGATCTTCATGATGCGCTTGAAGTCCTCGTTCTCGAACACGTCCGGCGGCAGATAGAACGAGTCGTCGTTGTTGGCCTCGTCGAACGCCTTGCCCATCGCCGTCGAGTTGTCGCTCGAATCATCCATCTGCTGGAAGATGCCCGACATCGTGCTGTGCATCGTCAGCATCATCGTCCGGGTGCTCTGCATGGTCGCGATCATCTGCGGGAACTGCACGAGCAGCTGCGGCATGAGGGCATCGAGCTGATCGAGATTCTCCACCAGACCCTTCATCGTCACGGTGACCTTGTCGATGCCGTCGAGGGCGTCGAAAATGGATCGGATCGACCAGCAGATCGGAATATCGAAGCAGTGCGGTTCCCAATAGAGGTAGTTGCGCAGCGGCCGCCAGAAGTCCTGGAAATCCTCGACGTGATCCCGCAATTCGTTTGTGGTGCCCTGTAGTTCGTGCGTGGTCTCGACGGTGTTATGGGTAATCCCCACCATCTGCGTCATCAAATCGTTCATCCGCTGCATCAGCGCGATGGTCGTCGACATCTCATCGGCCTGTTTGAGCAGATCCTCCATCCGCTCTTTCTGGAACGGCAGACTGAGCCGTTGGCTGGCCTGCGACATGCTGAGCATGAACGGGATCGACGAGTGGTCGAGCGGCGTTCCCTCGGGCCGGGTTATCGACTGCACCTCGGCAATGCCGGGAACCGCGAAGACCGCCTTGGCGAGTTTGTTGAGGACCAACATATCCGCGGGGGTGCGCATATCGTGATCGGATTCGATCAGCAATAGGTCCGGTGTCGTCATTCGGGACTCGGGGAAATGGCGCGACGCGGCCGTGAGTCCCTGAACGGCCGGGATGTCCTGCGGGATGAACTTCTGATCGCTGTAGCTGGGGTTGTAGCCCGGCAGCGTCAGCAGCCCGATCAGCGCGATCGCGATCGTCGCGGCCAGGATGGGCCCGGGCCAGCGGACGATCGCGGTACCCACGCGCCGCCACCGACGGGTGATGACCAGCCGTTTCGGGTCGAAGATGCCGACCTTGCTGCCCAGCGCGATGGCCGCCGGGACCAGCGTCAGCGCGACCGCGACGGCGACGAGTATGCCCACCGCGCCGGGTATGCCCAGCGGCTGGAAGTAGGGCAGCCGGGTGAAGCTGAGGCAGGCGATGGCACCGGCGATGGTCACACCGGAGGCCAGCACGACCTTCGCGACGCTGCGGTAGGCGGTGTAATACGCCGATTCCCGATCCTCGCCCGATTGCCGTGCCTCTTGATATCGACCGGTGAAGAAGATGCCGTAGTCGGTGCCGGCGGCGATGCCGACGGATACCAACAGATTCACCACATATGTGGTGAGGCCGACTATTCCGTGCATACCGAGGAACGCGACGAGTCCCCGGGCCACCTGAAGCTCGATCGCCACCGTCAACAGCAGAATGATGACGGTGAGGAACGAACGGTAGAGCAAAAGCAGCATCAGGAAGATCACGCCGACCGTGACCAGGGTGATGAGGAGAACGGTCCGGTTTCCGCTCGCGCCCATATCCGAGACGACGGCCGCGGGGCCGGTCACATAGGCCTGCACCCCCGGCGGCGCCTGGGTATTCTTTACCGCGTCCTGAACGGCTTTCACCGATTCATTCGCCAGGGCCTGTCCGAAGCTGCCGACCAGATTCAATTGGACATAGGCGGCTTTTCCGTCGGCGCTCTGTGCGGCACCCGCCGTCAGCGGGTCGCCCCAGAAATCCTGAATATGTTGGATGTGCGCCGTATCGGCCTTCAGCTTACGAATTATTTCGTCGTAGTACGCATGCGCATCATCGCCGAGCGGTTCCTGCCCTTCCAGGACCACCACCGCGATGCTTTCCGAATTGGATTCCTTGAAAACCTCGCCCATTCGGGTCATGGCTTTGACCGACGGGGCGTCCGGGGGGCTCAGTGAGACCGAATGCTCTCTTTCGACCACTTCCAGTGGCGGCACGGCGACCGTGAGCACGACGGTTATGGCGACCCAGCCGAGAATGATGAGAACAGAAAAGCGCCGGATAAAAGTAGCGATCCGGTGCCGGTGCGCGGAACCGTTGGACACATTGGTTTTGCCGAGGTTTTCGTGCCGGCGCCGCCTGCGGTGCTTTTCGCCCTTGGCGCTCATGCGGCCTTCAGGAGGCAGGAGGTGAAGGCGTTGACCTGGTTGGACGACTTCTCGGCCTTGACCTCGTCGTCCACGGTGATCCGGCAGCCGATGCTGTTGGTGTCACCCTGGGCCATGATGCTGCCGACCGCGGTCGCCTTGGTGATCTCGAAATTCAATGACCACGGCAGGCTGACGCCTTTGACGAACTGCGGATCGGCGTTGACGTCGAAATAACTGATATCGGCCACTGTGCCCGGCGCCCCGAATACTTCGTAGGTCAAATGTTTAGGATTGAACGACTTGGCTTCGGCGATTTGGGTATCCGCATAGGAAGGGCGTTTCTCTGAGCCGAAGATGCCATGCAGGCGCGAGACGGTGAACCCCCCGGCACCGACCACGACAAGCACGAGCAGCGGAATCCACAGCCGCCTGAAAAGCCCAAAAATGGTGGTACTCCTCCCCTGTCTTCGCACCCGGCACCATGTTGCGACATGCAGCGCATGGTCGCAAACGGGCGGTACCTCGAGGGGGCGCACACGTAGTCGTTGAAGAGTAAACCATGACAGGCACGGGTATATAAGACTGAACCCGATGCGATATGGGATCGGGATGCGTCCTTCATGGATGCATCCCGCAGCCGATAACGGAGAGCCACCGACCAGCAAATAAGCCATTCCGTCATGTCATAGATATTGTCCTGCGGCGTATGCCACAAAGGCAACATTCTGGCGAATGAGATCCGCGAAGCTGTGCGGTTGCTGGAGACCGCGGGCGTCACGGATCGTTCATTTATCGGACTCGTCAAAATAAGCGGGTGGGCCCGCGGCGCGCCGGCGGGCTCCGATCATGCCATCGGCCGCGGGCGCGCCCGGTATGCCGCGCCCCGCTCGGTGCCGCCGTGACGGGGTTCTCACGGAGTTAATTAGGGATCCGAACCATACCCATGTCAGCATGGGGACCCGTGGATTTCCAGTTCCTCCTGCTCTGCATCGTCGTCGCCACCGCCCTGGCCTTCGACTTCACCAACGGCTTTCACGACACCGGCAACGCCATGGCCACCTCGATCGCGAGTGGTGCGCTCCGGCCGCGGACCGCGGTCGCCCTGTCGGCCGTGCTGAACCTGGTCGGCGCCAGATCGGAAGAGCACA
>NZ_JBSFPX010000076.1:0-30973 GCF_053588415.1 Mycobacterium sp. NPDC003449 | reverse complement strand
CCGACGAATCCCGGTGCGCGGCCTGCGCGGCCAGGTCCTCCAGGATGTCGAGGACACCGAGATCGGCCGCCACCGGCCAGCGGTGCGCAGCTGGGCGTCCCGGCGCCTGGTCGGTGCGGATGAGGTCTTCGACGGCGGTCATCGTTGCGATCCTTCCGCGGTGAGCTGCAGGTCGCGGCTGCGCAGATGGGCCGCCACGGCGGTGAGGCTGTCCGCGACGACCCCTTGATCGACCCGGTGGGCCAGTTCGGTGGCGCCCGCGAAACTCAGCAGCTCGGGCAGTTTCGTTCCGACCCGGTCCAAGGTCCAGTCGAGGAAATCACCGTCGGCGACGGTGTCGAACCCGATCCAGTGGTTCTGCACGCCGGGGGTCAGATAGTGGTAATGCTCCTCGCCGGGGAACGCGTCGAACCGCAGATGCTCGAGTCCGGTGGCGGTGTCGAAGACGTGCAGCGTCGGGCCGCCGGCCCAGGGTGCGGTGCCGCCGTCCTCGAACAGCGCACGGCCCTCGACCCCGAAGGTCACCGCGCCGGCCGGATAGTAGGTGGTCGCCTCGACGACCACCGGAAGCGGATCACCCCGGTAGAGCTTGCCGAGCCGGGTCGTGGTGTAGGCGGGTGCGCTCATCGGTGGCTGTCCTCCGCTCGGGTGCCGGGCAATACGGTCGCGTCCTGCAGCCGGTCGGCCGCGGTGAAGGGGTGGGCGATGCTCCACGGGTCGGCGACCTCCCCGGTGAGCAGCCTGCGGCCGATCGAGTAGGGCTTCCACCGCACGGCGTCGTGGACGGTGTGGGTCCGTGCGTCTCGCCAGAACCGGTCCAGCCGCAATTCCGTACGGGTGGAGCTCGCGCCACCGATGTCGATCAGCCCCGCCGTCACATCGAGTGCGGCGGTGGTCGAGATCGATTTCGCCGCTGCGACGCCGTAGAACGCCTCCAGGACATCGGCCAGGGGGCTGGCCGCGGTGAGCCGGTCCAGCCGCCGTGCCGTCTGCGTGACGATCGCGCGGGCGCCCTCGACGGCGATCCAGAGTTCGCCCAGCCGGGACACCCCGAGCACGTCGTCGGCGAAATCGACCGCCCCGCTGCCCCGTCCGCCGTGCACGTGGTGGGCCAGCCCGATGGCGGCACCGAGCGCACCTTGGGCGATCCCGGTGTCGATCGCGCAGTGCAGCAGCTGGGACTGTGCCGAAACCCGGTAGCGGGCACGGGGATCGGGGCCTGCGCGTAACACGTCGAGCGCCGCGACCGGCACATCGTCGAGGATCGCGGTGCCGGATGCCGTGGTCCGCTGACCGAACCCCGACCAGTCGTCGACGATCCGCACCCCGGCGGCATGCCGGTCCACGAGCACGAAGACCTGCTCGCCCGTCTCGTCGCGGGCCTGCACGGCGATGCGGTCGGCGAGCAGCGCACCGGTCGAGTAGACCTTGCGTCCGGTGAGCCGATAGCCGCCGCCATCGCGACGCAGCGTGGTCGTCGCCTCGCCGGGCGGTCGTTCGCGGGGTTCGGCGCTGGCGTTGCCGAGCACCGCGCCGTCGGCCACCTGGCCGAAGATGTGGGCCCGCTGTTCGGGTGCGCCATGACGGGCGATGCGTTCCAGGGTGTTGAAATGGTTCTGCGGCAGTTGGCCGAGGCTGCCGTCGGCGGCGGCCACCTCGATGATCGCCGCCATCAATGTCTGGTAGCCCAGCCCGAGCCCGCCGAACTCGGCCGGGATCGACAACCGCCAGAAGCCGGCGTTGCGCAGTGCATCGTATTCGGCTGTGGGATAACGCCGTTCGAGGTCACGCTCGGACGCGGAGGCGCCGATGGCGCGCGCGACATCGGCGAGACCGTCGAGGAACGTCTGTGCCGGAACGTCGGTGCGCTCATCCAGCGCGGGCACGGTCATGGCTCGAAAGCTAGCGGGCGGGCCGAATCCGGCCCAGGATTTATCGCGCTGTGCACAAAACAATCCTGCATGGTGGGATCCGAAGAATATGGTTCGCGATGAGTCTTTACCTTGCCCGGGTCATCCGGGTGCTGCCAGGCTGGTCGGAGCATCCGCAGCCCACCTGGAGTCGATCGCATGCCCGCGCACCCCGGCGACGTGACACCGCTCCCGCTGCGCCCCCTTTCGCCGGTGCTCGGCGCCGAGGTCAGCGGAGTCGACCTGCGCGAACCGCTCACCGACGGGTTGGTCGCCGCGATCACCGCGGCCCTGTCCGAGCACCTCGTGCTGGTGTTCCGGCAGCAGATTCTCACCCCGGCCCAGCAGATCGCGTTCATGGGCAGGCTCGGGCCGCTGGCGCCGTCGAGCCCGGTCATCCCCGGGATCAGCCGCGAACACCATCAGGTCAAGGCCGTCGACGGTCGCCGGTCCGACGGGCGGGTGGACTACTGGCACAGCGACATCACCTACATGCTCGAACCGCCGTCGGTGACCGCGCTGTTCGCCAGGGTGCTGCCGCCGGCCGGCGGTGACACCGAATTCGCCTCGGCGGTCTCGGCATACGATCGGCTCAGCGTCCCGATGCGCGAGTTCGTCGATACCCTCACGGCCTATCACGACGACGCCGGACTGTCGTCGTACCTGAACGTCAACGGGCCCGGCGTATGGGAGGACCGGCTGGTCAGGGATCTGCGGCCGGTTCGCCATCCGGTGGCGGTGACCAATCCGCGATCGGGGCGGCGCGGATTGTTCGTCAACCACGCCTTCACCCGGTCGATCGACGGCCTGCTCGATGACGAGAGTGACGCACTGTTGGCCCTGCTGCTGTCCAGGCTGACCCGCGCCGAGAACACCGTGCGCATCCGGTGGGAGCCGGGAACGCTTGTGCTGTCCGACAACTGGTCGACAATCCACCGGGGGATCAACGACTACGGTGCGGCGACCAGAATCCTGCACAAGGTCAGCCTGCGCGGCGGCCGGCCGCCCGGCTCCGACCCGGGCTCACCGGTGCCCTCGGAGCGTCCGCCGGTCTCGCCGGTGTGGCCCGCGGCCGGCTGGCCGGTCAGAACAGCAGATCCGCGTCCGGTACGTGCTGTATAGCCCCGGCTCCACCGGCCAGGATCCTGGCGAACTCGGCGATGTCGGCGTCGCGCAGCCGATCTGACGGCCCCGACACCTCCACGGCCGCGATCGCGACACCGTCGGAGTCGAGCACCGGCGCGCCGACGCTGCGGATACCGGGCAGCTCCTCACCGGTGGACACGGCGTAGCCGCGGTCGCGGATCGCCCGCAGCTCGCCGGCGAGGCCGCGGACCGTGGTGAGGGTGTCGGGGGTGACGGCGGCCAACGGGGCGATCGCCCGCAGCAGATCCTCGGTGGGTTCGGCGGCCCAGGCCAGCAAGGCCTTGCCCAGTGCCGACGCGTGCAGTGCCAGGCGGTCGCCGACCTTGCGCTCGAAGCGCAACGCATGCGAGGACGGGACGTGGATCAGCACCACCGCCTGTCCGTTGACCCGAGACCCCAGGCTCACCGATTCGCCGGTCCGCGCCGCGAGCGCGGTGAGAATATCGGCCGTGTTGGCGGTCCGGTCGGCGGTGAGCAGGCCGTTGGCGATCTCGATCAGCAGCGGGCCGGGACTGTATCGGTCGCTGGCCGCATCCTGGGTGAGCAGGCCGCTGGCCACCAGGGTCTGCAGTAGCCGGTGCGCGGTGCTCACGTTGAGCCCCACCTCGCGCGCCAGATCGGACAGCCGCAGGTCCCGGCGTCCGTCGCGGAACCGGGCCAGCAGGGCCGAGGCGCTGCGCACCGACCGGACGATGCCCCGCTGGCTTTGCTCCGGTGGATCGTCGGCGGGGTCGGCCGGGCTGGCAGGCATGAGCCATTAGACCATTGCGGCGCGATCCGGCCACCCGGCATCGAGTCGGTGCCATGGCAATGTTTTCTGCTGTGCGGGACAGTTTGGTGCATAGCGAAATTAATGGTTGCCGCGGCCCGCCGTCGCCCCTAACCTCTGGCAGGTCCGACGGGCATACCGCCCGAACATCCGAACCGAACGGTCCCGTGAGCATCCAGCCGGCACGACATCTGCACCTCAACGCCAACATCACCGATGCGGGCAAGCACCCCAGTGCCTGGCGCCATCAGCGCGATCCGCTGGCATTCCTGACACCGCGGTATTTCACCGAGATCGGCAGGCTGGCCGAACAGGCCACCTTCGACGCGGTGTTCCTGTCGGACTGGCCCGCGCTCGCCGAGAATCCGCCGGCCAAACCGTGGCAGTCGCTGGATCCCACCGTGGTGCTGGCCACCGTCGCGGCCGCCACCACCCATATCGGACTGATCGGTACGGCCTCAACGACATTCAACGCCCCGTACGAGCTGGCCAGGCGCTTCGCGTCGCTGGACCACCTGAGCGGGGGCCGGGTCGCGTGGAACATCGTCACCACGATGCACCCGCAGGCCGCGGCCAACTTCGGCGTGCCGAGCCTACCGGGCCACGACGAGCGCTACGCCCAGGCCGACGAGTTCGTCGACGTGGTCACCAAGCTGTGGGATTCCTGGCCGGCCGAGGGCTTGCGGCCCGATGCGGCCAGCGGCGTGTTCAGCGCCGAGCCCATCCCGGCCGTGGACCACGTGGGCCCGCACTACCGGGTGGGCGGACCGCTCAACGTGCCCCGCACGCCGCAGGGCAGGCCGGTGCTGGTGCAGGCCGGATCCTCAGAGCAGGGCAGGAATCTGGCCGCCCGCTGGGCCGATGTGGTGTTCACCGTGCAGACCGTGTTCACCGACGCCCGCGACTTCTATGCCGACATCAACGCCCGGGCCCGCGGGTTCGGCCGGGCCCCCGGTTCGGTCCTGGTGCTGCCCGGTCTGTTCCCCGTGGTCGGCTCCACCGAGGCCGAGGCGCTGAGCCGGCTCGAGGAGTTCAACGCGCAACTGGACTATCAGCGCGAGCTGCGCCGCCTCGCCGGTCAGCTCGGGGTGTCGGTGGACGATCTTCGGCTGGACGAACCACTCGATCCGCGGCTGGTTTCGGGGTCCGTGCAGGGTTCGCACGGATTCCTGAACACCACAGTCAGTTTCGCCCAGCGATCGGGTCTGACCATCCGGGAGCTGATCAACCGCAACGGCGGTGCGCACCGGATGGTCGTCGGAACGCCCGAGCAGATCGCCGACGACATGCAACGCTGGTTCACCGGGCGCGCCGCCGACGGCTTCAACCTCAACTTCGACGTCTATCCCGACGGGCTGCGCCTGTTCGCCGAGCAGGTGGTGCCGGAGTTGCGCCGTCGCGGCCTGTTCCGACGGGAGTACGAGACCACCACGCTGCGTGGCCATCTCGGATTGGCACAGCCGTCGCAGGCACTGGCCGGAGCGCGGGCATGAGCGCGCCGACCGCCTCGCGCGCGCCGGGTCGCGCCCACCGCTTCGAATCCGCGTGAGGACAACCGTCGCGCCGCCCGGCCGAACCGGGCATCGTGGCGCCAAACGCATGCCCGAAACCGTCCGACCACAGTGAGGAACGTCGATGGCTCAACGCATCACAGCCGCCGAGTTGCTGGATGCCCTGCAGAACTCCGATCGCCAGATCGCCCTGCTGGATCTGCGCAGCCCGCTGGAACGCAGCAACGGCCACATCGCGGTCAGTGCCGGGCTGCCGCTGCACGAACTCGAACAGCGGGTGGCCGACCTGGTGCCCAATCTCGGCACCAGCATCGTCCTGGCCGGCCACCCCGAGCTCGACGAGCGGGGCGCCGAACTGCTGGCGGGCCTGGGTTATCGCGATATCGCACTGCTGGACAACGGTATCGACGGCTGGAAGAGCGCGGGCGGGCGGATCTACACCGGGACCAACGTGCGCAGCAAGACCCTCGGTGAGTGGATCGAGCACACCTACGGCACCCCGACGGTCGACAGTGAAACGGTCGAGGCCTGGCGCACCGCGGGCGAGGACGTCGTGATCCTCGACAGCCGCACCCCCGCCGAGTACCACAACCACCACATCCCGGGCGGGCACAACACCGGCGGCGGAGCCGAGATCGCCTACCGGGCGGCGCAGGTGATCACCGACCCGTCGACCAAGGTGGTGATCAACTGCCAGGGCCGCACCCGCGGCATCGTCGGGGCGCAGTCGCTGATCAGCACCGGCATCGCCAACCCGGTGTTCTCACTGCACAACGGGACGCCGGCATGGCAGCAGTCGGGTCTGCCGCTGGTGTTCGGCCCCGGATCGGATCTTGCGGCACCGCAGTCGGTCTCACCCGAGCTGACGGCCTGGGCGCGGCGTACGCTGGCCGCCGCGCAGGCGCCGGTGCTCGACGCCGGGCAGGTCCAGAAACACCTGGACGACGACGGGTCGGTCACCTACCTACTCGACGTCCGCTCACCCGCCGAGTTCGCGGCCGGGCATTTCACCGGGGCGGTCTCGTCTCCCGGTGGTCAGCTGGTGCAGGCCACCGACGAATACGTCGCGGTCCACAAGAGCAGGCTGGTGCTGGTGGACACCGCCGACTTCGTGCGCGCGGCCAACACCGTGCAGTGGTTGCGGTTCCTGCACGACGGCCCGCTTGCCGTCCTCGCCGTCGCCGAGGACACCGATCTGGTCCGCCCGCATCGGCCTTCGCTGCCGGTGCCGACGGTGCCGACGATCGCCGCCGAGGAACTGGCCGCGCTGACCTCGGCGCGCCTGGTGGACCTGCGCAGCTCGGGGCGGTACGCGGCGGGGCACCTTCCCGGTTCGGTGCATGCCCGCCGCGAACATCTCGGTGACCTCGTCGCCGCCGCGGGCGGTGCGCCGGTGGTGCTGATCGGGGACGAGGATTTCGCCGCCGAGCATGTGGTCGCGGGTCTGGACGGCGACGTCCGGGTGCTCGAGGGCGGGATCGGATCGGTGCCCGGCGCGCTCAGCGACCAGGATCCGCGGTATGCCGGCGAGATCGTGGACCACACCGGGGCGCCGGACTTCGGCCCCGAGCGTGACGCCTGGTACGCCGCCTACTTCGCGTGGGAACTCGGGTTGCTCGAGGAATCCGATGGCGACCCGTTCTTCGATTTCGCGGCGGTGGACAGCGCATGACGGACACCGCGACGGCCGTGCGGTCGGCCTCACCGCAGACGGTGGCGGATCCGGGCACGGTGGTGCGGGACTACCGGCCGGCCGCCAAGGACCGGCGGTGGGGGACGTCGCGGGCGGTCACGCTCGGCATCCGGTTCATCGTTCCGGTGCTGCTGCTCGTGGTGTGGCAGCTGGTGGCGGTGTCCGGGCTGGTGAGCCCGACGGTGCTGCCGGGGCCGCTGACCATCGTGGACAGCTACCGGGAGCTCGCCGAGACCGGGGATCTGCAGGCGGCACTACCGATTTCGCTGCAGCGGGCCGGTCTCGGGCTGCTGATCGGCGGGACCGCGGGCCTGGTGCTTGGCGTCGCGGCGGGGCTGTGGGCGGCCGCCGAGCGGATCTACGACGCGCCCCTGCAGATGTTGCGGACCGTGCCGTTCATCGCGATGGTGCCGTTGTTCGTCGTCTGGTTCGGGATCGGCGAGGAATCCAAGGTCGCGCTGATCGTGGGTGCCTCGATCTTCCCGGTGTATCTGAACACCTATCACGGGATCCGCGCGATCGACCGCAAGCTGCTGGAGGTCGGGCAGACCTTCGGGCTGAGCCGCGGCGAGGCCATCCGGTTGGTCGTCGTCCCCTTGGCCATGCCGTCGATCCTGGTTGGCTGGCGCTACGCCGCGGGCATTGCGCTGCTGGCCCTGGTCGCCGCCGAGCAGATCAACACCACGTCGGGGATCGGATACATCCTCAACAACGCCAACCAGTTCCAGCGCACCGACATCATCGTGGCCGGGATTCTGGTCTATGCCGCGCTGGGCATCACGGTCGATGTCATCATGCGGCTGATCGAGCGCGCCGTACTTCCCTGGAGGTCCACCCATGACGGCGGTTGACGAGTCACCGGCGCGACAGGCTCAGCGCCACGTCATCGAACTGGCCGGACTGTCCAAACAATTCGGCAGGCAGGTCATTCTCGACGACTTCTCGCTGACCGTGCGCAAGGGCGAGTTCGTGGCGCTGCTCGGGCGCTCCGGCACCGGTAAGACGACCCTGCTGCGGATCCTGGCCGGATTGGAGGATGCCACCTCGGGCCACCTGCGGATCGCCGCCAGGACATCGGTGGTGTTCCAGGAACCCCGGCTGATCCAGGCCCAGCGGGTCTGGAAGAACGTCGTGCTGAGCACATCTCGGTCCGATGACACCTACCGGCGGGCGGTGGACGCGCTGACCGAGGTCGGGCTCGCCGACAAGGCCAAGGCCTGGCCCAAGAGCCTGTCGGGCGGGGAGGCGCAGCGAGTCGGGCTGGCGCGCGCCCTGTTCCGTTCGCCCGAGCTGTTGCTGCTCGATGAACCGTTCGGGGCGCTGGACGCGTTCACCCGCAGAACCGCACAGGATCTGGTCACCACGCTGTGGCAGGACCACCAGGTCGGGGTGCTGTTGGTCACTCACGACATCGAGGAGGCGATCCTGCTCGCCGACCGCATCGTGGTCCTCGGCCACGGAACCGTCCAGGCCGACATCCCGGTGCATCTGGGGCGGCCCCGCGACGTCACCTCGACCCAGTTCAACGACATCAAACGCGCGGTGCTCGACAGCCTCGCCACTACCGAAAGCCCGGCGAATTGACCATGCTGAAACGAACATTCGCGCTCCTGACGGCGCTGGCCACCGCGGCGCTGCTGGCCGGCTGCTCATCGGGGTCAGGCGACGATGCCAATGAGCTGACGATCGCTTACCAGGACAACGGAATTCCGGCGCTGATCAAGGAATCGGGGGTACTCGACGACGCCCCGTACCAGGTGAACTGGGCGATCCTGGCCGGCCCGGCCGCGAACCTGTCCGCGCTGTACGGCAAGACCATCGACGTCGGTCACATGGGCGACACCTCCCTGACGATCGAGCAGGCCAACGCGGCCGCCGACTGGACCGAGCAGACCGTGCCGCTCAAGATCGTGGCGGGCTGGCGCAACAACTTCGATCCGCGGTTCACCCCGCTGGTGACCGCGGTGCGCACCAGCACCGGCATCGACAGCACGGCCGGTCTGCGCGGTCACTCCTGGGCCTACAACTTCGGCGGCTACAACCACGGCCAGTACCTGGTGTCGCTGGCCAAGGCCGGGTTGGCCGAATCCGACATCAAGCCGGTGAAATTCAACGACGGAAACGCGTCGGCGGCGGCCTTCAACTCGGGGCAGGTCGATGTCTACTCGGGTGGTCAGGCGGCGATCCTGGAATCGGTGACCAACGGCAAGGCCAAGATTCTGCTGACCGACCGCGATACCGAGATTCCGGCGCTCAACGTGTGGACGGCGCGCACCGATGTCCTGGCCGATCCGGTCAAGGACACCGCGCTGCGGGACTTCTTCGGCCGGCTCGCGGGGTTCTGGGACTGGTATGACGCCAATCCGGAGCAGGTGAAGCAGACGCTGAAATCCACCCTCAAACTCACCGATGAGCGAACCGACTTCGAGTACCGGATCCGCAGCGGGGGATTCCGCAAACTCGACGGCGAACTGGTGGCCGAGGAACAGGCCGTTGCCGATCAGTTGCACCGCAGCGGTGTGGTCAAGAAGGGCGTCGACGTCGCGATCGAGTACGACCCGCGCTACAACGACGTGCAGAAGGCCGAAGGTCCGCCACCGGTGGCGAGATAGGGCGGTGGCTAGAGCCGGCCTTCGGTCCGCAGGTCCGGATGTACCCACCGCGGTGCGCGCCGCTGCTTGAACGCGGCGAATCCCTCGGCGGCCTCGTCGCCGCTGTAGCTGGCCTTCATGCCGATCCGGTCGTAGAGCCCCAGGTAGTTGTCCAGGCTGGACTTCACCACGCCCCTGGCGCGGGGCGCGGTGCGGCAGCACTGGGCGAGCACATCGCGTGCCGCGTCGAACAATTCGTCGTGGGCCACCACGCGGGCGACCATGCCCCAGCTCACCGCCTCCTCGGCGCTCAGCGTGCGCCCGGTGAACATCAGGTCGCGGGTGCGCACCGGGCCGATCAGCCGGGCCAGCATCTGGCTGTAGTAGGTGTCGGCGATGCCGCGGTAGAGCTCGGGCACCCGGAAGGTGGCGCGGTCGCTGACGACGGCCATATCGCTGCAGATCGCGATCTGCAGGCCGCCGCCCTGGCACAGCCCGTTCACCGCACTCACCACGGGCTTGACCGACTGGCGCAGGGTCTCGAACGGTGTCACGTCCATCGAGAGCGCGGCGCCGAAACTCATCCAGTCGTCGGCGCCGTCGCCGCCGCCCAGGTCGCCGCCGGGGGCGAACACGTCACCGCTGCCCGTGATCAGCAGACCCGCCAGGTCGGGATCGGCCTCCACATGCGTCACCGCATACCTGATGCCGAAGTACATCGCCGGGGTCATCGCGTTGCGGGCCTCGGGGCGGTCCAGCGTGACGACGCCGAACGGGCCCTGGCGGTCGAACCTGAGATACGGCGTGCCGAGCCAGTCGCCCTCGGGTGGTCGCGGTGTCGGTCCCGGTGTCATAGGCGCGACTATAACGGCAACGGTATCGCCTTCAGTCGACCCGCCTGCGGGCCAGCACGGCGTCGACGTCGGCGGAACTGGGAGCGCAGTCCCCGGCGCCGCGCACCAGGGTCGCCAGCGCCCCCGCGGCGCAGGCCCGGCGCAGCGCGAGTTCGTGTCCCGAGGGCCAGCCCGCGGCCAGCACCCCGGCGAACACATCGCCCGCTCCTGCGGTGTCGACGGCCCGGACGGCCGGTGCGGGGACGTCGAAACGTTCGTCGGCGCCCAGGTAACTGGCGCCCCGCGAGCCCCGGGTGATCACCAGATGTGGCACCGGCCAATGCCACTCGGCGGCCTCGCTCTCGTTCACCACCACCACGTCGACCAGCTCGGACAGGGCAAGCAGGTGATGGGCCGAGGTGCCGCCGGGTGAGGCGTTGAGCATGACGACCGCACCGGCCGCGCGGGCCAGCCTGGCCGCGGCGATGGCGGTGGGTGCCGGGATCTCCAGCTGCATCAGCACGACGTCGGCCGCCGAGATCGCGGCGCGGGCGGTCGCCGAGTCCACGTCGAGCCGCGAGTTCGATCCCGGGGAGACGACGATGTTGTTCTCGCCGGCGGCGTCGACCACGATCATCGCCAGACCACTCGGGCCGGGCACGCTCGCGACCGCGTCGACCGCCACGTCGTTGGCCTCCAGATGGGCCCGCAGCGCGTCGGCCGCGGCGTCCGCACCGACCGCGGCCACCAGCGCCACACCGGCGCCGGCGCGGGCCGCGGCCACCGCCTGGTTGCCGCCCTTGCCGCCCGACGCCGACGTCTGCGACGACGCCAGCACCGTCTGGCCCGGGCGCGGCAGCGCCGCGACGTTGAAGGTGAGGTCTGCGTTGATGCTTCCGACGACGCACACGCGCGCAGCGACCATGGCCGCAACGCTAGACCAGGGGCAGGCTGACACGTGTCGAACCCTGTCAACAGGTTCGATACGCTGGCTGGATGAGCGTTGAGACGGAGTCGAGGGCGGTCGGGGACACCGGTCTGCGCGATCAGGTGCACGACGCCGCGCGCCGCGCCAGGGTGGCGGCGCGGACGCTGGCGACCCTGAGCACCGCGACCAAGAACAGCGCACTGCACGCGGCGGCCGACAGTGTGCTCGCCCGCGTCGACGCCGTGCTGGCCGCCAACGCCGCCGACCTCGACGCCGCCCGCCGGGCCGGGACCCCGGAGGCGATGCTGGACCGGCTCGCGCTCAACCCGCAGCGGGTGGACGGTATCGCCGCGGGCCTGCGTCAGGTCGCTGGCCTGCCCGACCCGGTCGGCGAGGTGCTGCGCGGCCGCACCCTGCCCAACGGTCTGCAACTGCGTCAGCAGCGGGTGCCGCTCGGCGTGGTCGGCATGGTGTACGAAGGGCGCCCCAACGTCACGGTCGACGCGTTCGGGCTGACCCTGAAATCCGGCAATGCGGCACTGTTGCGGGGCAGTTCGTCGGCGGTGCGTTCCAACGAGGCACTGGTGGAGGCGTTGCGGGCGGCACTGGTGGCCGAGGGGCTGCCCGCCGACGCCGTGCAGCTGCTGGCGAGCCACGACCGGGCCAGCGTGACCCACCTGATCCAGGCCCGCGGTCTGGTCGATGTGGTGATCCCGCGCGGCGGGGCCGGCCTGATCGACGCCGTAGTACGCGACGCGCAGGTGCCGACGATCGAGACCGGTGTCGGCAATTGCCATGTCTACGTTCACGAATCGGCCGATCTCGACCTGGCCGAGCAGATCCTGCTGAACTCCAAGACCCGGCGGCCCAGCGTGTGCAATGCGGCCGAGACGCTGCTGGTGGACCGGGGGATCGCGGCGAGCGCGCTGCCCCGGCTGACCGCGGCGCTGCGCGAGGCGGGGGTCACCGTGCACACCGACCCGACCGACGACGAGCTGCGTGCCGAATTCCTGTCGATGGACATCGCCGTCTCGCTCGTCGACGGCATCGATGCCGCCATCGACCACGTCAACGAGTACGGCACCGGGCACACCGAGGCCATCGTCACCACGAATCTTGCTGCAGCACAGCGTTTCACCGAGCGGGTTGACGCAGCTGCGGTAATGGTCAACGCGTCCACCGCGTTCACCGACGGAGAGCAGTTCGGTTTCGGCGCCGAGATCGGCATCTCCACCCAGAAGCTGCACGCCCGCGGACCGATGGGGCTGTCCGAACTGACCTCCACCAAGTGGATCGTGTGGGGCGACGGTCAAACCCGCCCGGCCTAGGACAATCAGGAGAGATATGAGCGTGCCCGCACGCCCGGCGCCGCTGTTCGCCGACATCGACGATGTCGCGCGGCGGCTGGCCGAAACCGGCTACCTGCCCGACACGGCGACCGCCACCGCGGTGTTCCTCGCCGACCGGTTGGGCAAACCGCTGCTCGTGGAGGGCCCGGCCGGGGTCGGCAAGACCGAGCTGGCCCGCGCGGTGGCGCAGTCCACCGGCTCGGGTCTGGTACGGCTGCAGTGCTACGAGGGGGTCGACGAGGCCCGCGCGCTCTACGAGTGGAATCACGCCAAACAGATCCTGCGGATCCAGACCGGCAGCCAAGGCGGTCATGCGGACTGGGATCAGACCAAGATGGACGTGTTCAGCGAGGAGTTCCTGCTGAGCCGTCCGCTGCTGACCGCGATCAGGCGTACCGACCCCACGGTGCTGCTGATCGACGAGACCGACAAGGCCGACATCGAGATCGAGGGTCTGCTGCTGGAGGTGCTCTCCGATTTCGCGGTCACCGTGCCCGAGCTGGGCACCATCACCGCCGAGCGGCCACCGTTCGTGCTGCTGACCTCCAATGCGACCCGCGAACTGTCCGAGGCGCTCAAACGCCGCTGCCTGTTCCTGCACATCGACTTCCCCGATCCGGACCTGGAGCGCCGCATCCTGCTGTCGCGGGTACCGGAGCTGCCCGAGCACATCGCCTCCGAGCTGGTCCGGATCATCGGTGTGTTGCGCGGTATGCAACTCAAGAAGCTGCCCTCGGTGGCCGAGACGATCGACTGGGGCCGCACCGTGCTGGCGCTCGGCATGGACACGATCGACGATCAGATGATCGCCGCGACCCTCGGCGTGGTGCTCAAACACCAATCCGATCAGCAGCGCGCCGCCGGAGAGCTCAGGCTGAACTGATGGCGTCCCGGCGCATTCGACCGCCCCAGCCGCTGGCCCCCAACGGCCTGCCGGGCCATCTCGTCGAGTTCGTCGAAGCGCTGCGCGGCCAGGGCATCGCGGTCGGTCCGTCCGAGACCGTCGATGCCGGCCGGGTGATCACCGTGCTGGGCCTTGGCGACCGGGAGGCGCTGCGCGAGGGCATCGCGTGCGCGGTGCTGCGCCGGGCCGATCACCGCGACACCTACGACGCGATGTTCGACCTGTTCTTCCCGGAGGCGCTGGGGACCCGGACCGTCGTCGACGACGGCACCGACGGCCCGGCAGCCGACCAGCAGGCGCTTCCGCCCGAGGACGTCGAGGCCATGCGCGCGGCCCTGGTGCAGATGCTCTCCGACGACGACACCCTGGCCGATCTCGACGACCGCCTGGCCGCGATGATCGCGCAGATCGTCGAGGCTTACGGCCGCTACAACTCCAGTCGCGGCCCGTCCTACTCGTCGTATCAGGCGCTCAAGGCGATGAGCCTGGACGACCTGGAGGGCCGGCTGCTGGCCGGGCTGCTCGCGCCCTACGGCGAGGAGCCCACGCCCACCCAGGAGGAGATCGCCAAGGCGCTGGCCGCGCAGCGGGTCGCGCAGCTGCGCAAGATGGTCGAGGCCGAGACCAAGCGGCGCACCGCCGAGCAGATGGGCCGTGAACACGTGCAGATGTACGGGGTTCCGCAGCTGGCCGAGAACGTCGAGTTCCTGCGGGCGTCCGGCGAGCAGCTGCGCCAGATGCGCAAGACGGTCGCGCCGCTGGCCCGCACGCTGGCGACCCGGCTGGCGGCGCGGCGGCGGCGCTCGCGGTCCGGGGAGATCGATCTGCGCAAGACGCTGCGCAAGTCGATGTCGACCGGCGGTGTGCCGATCGACGTGGTGCTCCGCAAGCCGCACCCGGCCCGGCCGGAGCTCGTCGTGCTGTGCGATGTGTCCGGTTCGGTGGCCGGGTTCAGTCATTTCACCCTGATGCTGGTCGCGGCGCTGCGCCAGCAGTTCTCCCGGGTTCGGGTGTTCGCCTTCATCGACACCACCGACGAGGTCACCGAGCTGTTCGGGCCCGAGGCCGACCTGGCCGTCGCGGTGCAGCGGATCACCCGCGAAGCGGGCGTCTACACCCGCGACGGCCACTCCGACTACGGGCACGCGTTCATGTCGTTCCTCGACAGGTTTCCGAGCGTGCTCTCGCCCCGCAGCTCGCTGCTGGTGCTGGGGGACGGGCGCAACAACTACCGCAATCCGCAGGTCGACCTGCTGGCCCACATGGTCTCCTCGAGCCGGCACGCGCACTGGCTCAACCCCGAACCGAAGCACCTGTGGGGCAGTGGCGATTCGGCGGTGCCGAAGTACGCCGATGTCATCGCCATGCACGAATGCCGGTCGGCCAAACAGCTGGCCTCGGTGATCGACGGTCTGCTGCCGGTGTGAGTTCTCCCCGCGAGCAGACACCCAGGTACCCGCAATCCGGCGAAAACGGGTACCGAGCTGTCTGCTCGCGCGGAGTCGGCGCAGGTCGCGGTCCGCGGAGCCTGCCGTAAGCTGCCTATTCGTGACTCGACGCAGGCTGGGCGTGATGGGTGGGACGTTCGACCCCATCCACAACGGGCACCTGGTCGCCGCCAGTGAGGTGGCCGACCTGTTCGATCTCGACGAGGTCCTTTTCGTGCCGACCGGACAACCCTGGCAGAAGCACGACCGGCGGGTCACCGCCGCCGAGGACCGTTACCTCATGACGGTGATCGCGACGGCGTCCAACCCGCGGTTCTCGGTGAGCCGGGTCGACATCGACCGCGGTGGCCCCACCTACACCAAGGACACCCTGCGCGATCTGCGGAAGCTCAATGCCGACGCTGACCTGTACTTCATCACGGGGGCCGACGCCCTGGCGTCGATCCTGTCCTGGCAGAACTGGGAGGATCTGTTTTCGATGGCGAGGTTCGTCGGCGTGAGCCGACCCGGCTATGAACTCGACGGTGAGCACATCTCGGCGGCCCTGCAGGAGTTGCCGCCCGATGCGCTGCAACTGGTGGAGGTGCCGGCGCTGGCCATCTCGTCGAGCGACTGCCGCAAGCGGGCCGAGGGGGACAGGCCGATCTGGTACCTGGTGCCCGACGGGGTGGTGCAGTACGTGGCCAAGCGAGGGCTCTACGCCGGGGTCGGGGCGGTCCGATGACCGCCACACCCGAAGCCGTCGAGCTGGCAACCGTCGCGGCGCGGGCCGCGGCGGCCAAGCTCGCCGACGACGTCGTGGTCATCGACGTGTCGGGTCAGCTGGTGATCACCGACTGCTTCGTCATCGCCTCGGCGTCCAACGAGCGGCAGGTCAACGCCATCGTCGACGAGGTCGAGGAGAAGATGCGGCTGGCCGGCCACAAACCCGCACGCCGCGAGGGCACCAGGGAAGGGCGCTGGACGCTGCTCGACTATGTCGACGTGGTGGTGCACATCCAGCATCAGGAGGAGCGCAATTTCTATGCGCTGGACCGGTTGTGGCGGGACTGCCCGCTGATTCCGGTCGACCTGGACCGGCCGCAGGAGCCGACCGAATGAGGGTCCGTCGACTCGTGCTGCTGCGCCACGGCCAGACCGAATACAACGCGGGCAGCCGGATGCAGGGCCAACTCGACACCGACCTGTCCGATCTGGGGCGCGATCAGGCCGCGGCCGCCGCCGAGGTGCTGGCGAAACGTCAACCGCTGCTGATCGTTTCGTCGGACCTCAAACGTGCCTTCGACACCGCGGTGGCGCTCGGTGACCGGTCCGGGCTACCCGTGCAGGTGGATCAGCGGCTGCGCGAGACCCACCTGGGGGACTGGCAGGGGCTGACCCACCTCGAGGTCGATGGCGCATCGCCGGGGGCCCGGCTGGCCTGGCGTGACGACGCCAGGTGGGCGCCGCACGGCGGGGAGAGCCGGGTGGACGTCGCCGTCCGCAGTACCCCGGTGGTAGCCGAACTCGCTGCCGGACAACCTGAGTGGGGTGTCGACGGGCCGGAACGACCGGTCGTCCTGGTGGCGCATGGCGGGCTGATCGCGGCACTGACGGCCGCGCTGCTCGGGCTGCCGGTGGACAACTGGCCGGTGCTGGGCGGTATGGGCAACGCGAGTTGGGTTCAGCTGTCCGGGCATTCCGCCGACGACGCCGACTTCGGGGCGATCCGGTGGCGGCTGGACGTGTGGAACGCCTCGGCGCAGGTTGCCAACGATGTCCTCTGAGCCCACCGCCGCACGCAGGCCGGTGTTGCTGGTTTTCGCCGATTCGCTGTCCTACTTCGGGCCGACGGGTGGGCTGCCGTCCGACGATCCGAGGATCTGGCCCAACATCGTGGCCGACCAGTTGGGCTGGGATCTGGAACTGATCGGCCGGATCGGCTGGACCTGCCGGGACGTCTGGTGGGCGGCGACGCAGGATCCGCGGTCCTGGGCCGCCCTGCCCCGCGCGGGTGCCGTGGTGTTCGCCACCGGCGGCATGGACTCGTTGCCGTCTCCGCTGCCGACCGCGCTGCGCGAGTCGATCCGCTATCTGCGGCCGGCCTGGCTGCGGCGCTGGGTGCGCGACGGATACGGGTGGGCGCAGCCACGCCTTTCGCCCATCGCCCGCCCGGCACTGCCGCCGCGGGTGACCGTCGAGTACCTCGAAATGACCCGCAACGCCATCGATTTCAACCGTCCGGGAATCCCGGTGGTGGCCTCGTTGCCGTCGGTGCACATCGCCGACACCTACGGCAGGGCCCATCACGGCAGGGAGCCGACCGTGCGCGCGATCACGGCCTGGGCCGAGGAACACGACGTCGCGCTGGTGGACCTCAAGGCCGCCGTGGCCGACGAGGTGCTGGGCGGGCACGGTAACCCCGACGGGATCCACTGGAGCTTCGAGGCACACCGGTCGGTGGCCGAGCACATGCTCAAGGGGCTGGTGGCGGCCGGCGTGACCCAGCGGGATTCCGCGGACTGATATGGCCGTCGTGGTGGTGACCGACTCGTCGTCGCGGCTTGGGCCCGAGGTGCGTCGGCGGTGGGAGATCCGGCAGGTGCCGCTGCATGTGCTCGACGACGACACCGATCTGCGCGACGGTCTGGACCCGGTGCCACCCGATGTCCACGACCGGGCCAAGGTTTCCACCGCCGGTGCCACGCCGATGGAACTAGGTGAGACCTACCGCCGGGCCCTCGCCGACAGCGGCGGCGACGGTGTTGTGGCCGTGCATATTTCGGCCGCACTGTCGAGTACCTGTAGTTCGGCGGCGCTGGCCGCCCGCGAATTCGGCCAGGCCGTGCGGGTGGTGAACTCGCGCTCGGCCGCGATGGGTGTGGGTTTCGTGGCCTTGGCCGCCGCGCGATCGGCCGGCGCCGGGGCGGGGCTGGACCAGGTCGAGGCGTCGGCCAGGGCCGCGGCGGGGCGCGGGCGCGCGTTCATCGTCGTGCACCGGCTGGACAACCTGCGGCGCAGCGGCCGGATCGGCGCCGCGGCGTCCTGGCTGGGTACCGCGCTGTCGCTCAAACCCCTGCTGTGCCTGGACATCGACGGACGGCTGGTGCTGTCGCAGCGGATCCGCACCATTTCCAAGGCGCATGCGGCGCTCGTCGATCAGGTCGCCGAGGCGATCGGGGACCGGCAGGCGAGTGTGGTGGTGCACCACGTCGACAACCCCGACGCGGCCGAGGAACTCCGCACCGCGGTGCAGGAGCGGGTGCCGCAACTGGATTCGGTGCCGGTGTCCGATATGGGTCCGGTGCTCGCGGTCCATGTCGGCGCGGGCGCGGTCGGCGTGGTGATCTCGGTCGACGAGGACCAGCCCGGCCAGGGACTGCAAGCGCCGGTTTCTCCCTGAGGGTTGTGGATCGGCCGTGTGCACAACCCTCGGGTAGAAAGCGGCTCAGCCCGCGAAGCGCCCGGTGATCGGCGGCAGATCCTTGAGCGTCACGATCCCGGGCGGGGCGGCCACCACGGCGGGCACCGCATTGGTCACCGGCAGCGCCGTGTAGATCATGCCCAGGCCCATGAAGCCGGGTTCGGTCCAGTCCTTGGGCGGCAGGCAGTGCAGCACGGTGCGCATATTGGGCAGCCCGAACACCTGGATGACATGGCCGTGCTCAAGGGGTTTGGGTGGGGTGACGTGATCGCCCATGGTCCAGTTGAACCCGACACTGACCACGTTGCGTTCGCCGACCCAGCCGCGGTGGTAACCGTAGACGCTAGCGACCGTGCCCTTCGGGATCCGCATGAAGCCCAGATCGGTGTCGTCGGTGGCCGCGGTGAACGTGACGTCGAAGGTCATCCGGTCCAGTTGGGCGCCGATCGCGTCGGCCATCATCGCGGCCGATTCGGCGAACACCTCGCTCTCCCGGCGCACGCTCTCGGCCAGGCCCGGTGTGTCGGGGTCCTGCGAGAACCCCATGGCGGTCTGGGTGCCGGCGGACTCGTAGGTCGAGCAGTCGACCGATTCGGTGATCCGGATCTCGTCGACACGCTCGCATGAGCCGGAGAGCACCATGCCGACCATATTGGTCATGCCGGGATGCGCTCCGCTGCCGAAGATGGTGGAATTGCCTGTCTCACATGCCTTCCGGATGCGCTGAAGGTCTTCGGGAGACTGCTTGCCGCCGGTGATCCAGGCCGCGCTGGAGCAGACGTTGACGCCGGCCGCCAGCAGCCGGGTCAGCTCGTCGATATCCGGCCACAGCGGGTTGTAACAGCAGGCGTCCGGCTTGAGCGCCAGCAGATCGTCGATCGAGTTGGTGGCTCGCACCCCGGTGGGGTGCGGCAGGCCGGCCAGGTCGGCGGCGTCGACGCCGAGCTTGTCGGCCCCGTGCGCGTACACGCCGACGAGTTCCATATCGTCGCGGCCGATGATGGCGTGCAGTGAACGTCGCCCGATATTGCCGGTGGTCCACTGGATGACCCGAATCGGCCGGTGCGCTGTGGTCATAGTCCGTCTCCTCGATGAGCCTGCCCGTGCAGTAGACACTATCGACGGGCTGTTCACTACCGTCGGGGCTGCGGTCTGGCGGTCGCGGCCGCGGCGTCGCACAATCGGATTATGGGGCCCACCGTGACTCCATGAATCGAACTCGTTGAATCGAGGCTGGTCATGGACATGCTCTACTCACTCGGGACGACAGTGGCCGCCGTGCTGGCTCTGGCCTGGCTGTGCGTCGCCAACATCCGCGTGGTCAGGCAATACGAGAGGGGCGTGGTGTTCCGGTTCGGCCGGGTCCGCGACAACGTCCGCCGACCCGGGCTGACCATGCTGATCCCGGTGGCCGACCGGCTGCAGAAGGTGAACATGCAGATCATCACGATGCCGATCCCCGCACAGGACGGCATCACCCGCGACAACGTCACCGTGCGGGTCGACGCGGTGATCTACTTCAAGGTGGTGGATCCGGTGCGGGCCGTCGTCGACGTGCAGGACTACATGTCGGCGATCGGTCAGGTCGCGCAGACCTCGCTGCGGTCGATCATCGGCAAGAGCAACCTCGACGACCTGCTGTCCAACCGCGAACGGCTCAATCAGGGCCTGGAGTTGCTGATCGACAGTCCGGCGTTGGGCTGGGGCATCCACATCGACAGGGTCGAGATCAAGGATGTGGTACTGCCGGATTCGATGAAGCGGTCGATCGCCCGTCAGGCCGAGGCCGAGCGTGAGCGCCGGGCGCGGGTGATCACCGCCGACGGCGAACTCCAGGCGTCCGAAAAGCTCGCCGCGGCCGCCGATGTGATGGCCACCGAACCCGCGGCGCTGCAGCTGCGGTTGTTGGAGACGGTCGTCGAGGTCGCCGCCGAGAAGAATTCGACGGTGGTGCTGCCGTTCCCGGTCGAGCTTCTGCGATTCCTGGAGCGCGCGACGCCGGGGCCATCGATCCGGGCGGCCGAGCCCGAGCGTACTTCGGCCGGCATCGTCAACGGGCGTCCGACCGAATGATCCGCGGCCGGTGTGCGCGGCCCCGGCCTATCCGGATGCGCCGGAACCTTCGGTGCTGAGCAACGCGACCGACGAGTCCGTGCCGATACCGAGACCCGAGCGTGCCGGCTCGGCCGCCAGAATCCGCAGCGCGGCCAGGCTTGCCGCGCCGCACGGGCCCGCGTCGACACCGAGGCCGGCGAGTTCGGCGGCGGCCCGCGCGGCCGACTCGTCGTCGACCACGACCGCACCGGCCAGCCCGGTCCGGAGATCGGGCCAGGCCAGGTAGGACGGTGTGCCGCAGTTCAGCCCGGCCATGCTGGTCCGGCCGGTCGGCACGGTGGTCATGGCGTCGGCGGCCAGGCTGGCCCGGATGCAGTCGGCCACATCGGGTTCGACCGAGACGATGCGGCAGTCCGGGCGGGACCGGCCGAAGGTCACCGCGGCGTGGGCCAGGGAGCCGACCCCGGCGGGCACCACGATGAGATCGAGGCCCGCGCCGAGTTCGGCGGCCTGATCGGCCGCCTCGTCGAACAAGGTCGCGTATCCGTCGACGATCCACTGGGGTACGTCCTCGTAGCCAGGCCACGACGTGTCCTGCACCAGCAGCGCGTCGGGGTCGGCATCGGCCAGCTCGGCCGCCCGGCGGACCGCGTCGTCGTATGCCACGTCGAGGACCCGCAGCTCGGCGCCCTCGGCCCGGATCAGGTCGACGGCCCGCTCGGAAACCCCTTGCGGCACCACGATTGTCGCCGGCAGGTTCATCAGCTTGGCCATCCGCGCCACCGCGCGGCCGTGGTTGCCGTCGGTGGCGGTGACCAGTCGGGGCCGCGCGCGGTCGCTAGAGCGCAGCGCGCGGTGCACGGCCCAGGACGCGCCGAGCATCTTGAACGCGGGCAGCCCGAGCCGCAGCGACTCGTCCTTGACCAGGACCCTGCCGAGGCCGAGGGCATCGGCAACGGCGGGCAGCGAGACCAGCGGGGTGACCGCATAGTCCGGGAGGGTCTGGTGGAACTCCCGGACGTCGCTGGTCGATCGCGACTCCGCGGCGCGTCCCGGTGCCCAGGCGGGGTTGAGCAATAGCGGTCCGGTCGTCTGCACGGCACACCTCCTGTCTCCGAACAGTAGGCATCGCCGGAGCCGGACAACATCACCGATTCCTGCCGTCGACCCGGCAGCATTACTGAAGTATTTCTAGAATCGGGTGATGCTGGACGTCCGTCGACTGCGTTTTCTGGTGGAGCTACGCCGGCGCGGGACCATCGCGGCGGTCGCCGAGGCGCTGCACATGAGCCCGTCCGGGATCTCCCAGCAGTTGGCGCTGCTGGAACGGGAGGCGGGGGCGGCGCTGCTGGAGCGGATCGGTCGAGGGGTGCGGCTGACCGAGGCGGGTCAGCGGCTGGCACAGCGGGGTGCCGACATCCTGGCCGCGATCGAACTGGCGCAGGCCGAGTTGCGGTCCGATGCCGAACCGCCGACCGGAACCTGCCGGGTGGCCGCCTTCGGCAGTGCCGCCCGCGCGCTGGTCCCGGCGCTGCTCGACTGCCAGCGGCGCCATCAGGGGCTGCGGGTCGAGCTCGTCGAATCCGAGCCGGAGGTGGCGATCCCCGCGCTGCTCAGCGGGGAATTCGACGTGGTGGTCAGCGAGGAGTACCCGGGTGGCGGCCCGGGGCTACCGCGGCACGTGCACCGTGAGGTGCTGGCCACCGACCCGATGGAGGCCGTGGCCGCGACGTCACTGTTAGCCGGGCGCGAGCTGGTCAGGGCTGGCGGTGAGCTGCCGTGGGCGCTGGAGCCGGGCGGCGCGGCGTCGCGGGCCTGGGCCGTGCAGCACTGCCTGGGGCTGGGCTTCACGCCGAAGGTGCAATACGAGTCCTACGACCTCGACCTGCTGCTGTTGCTGGTGCATCAGGGGGCCGCGGCCAGCGTGCTGCCCCGGCTGGTGCTGCCGCCGCAGCGGGAGACCGCGACCCTGGTCCGGCTCGAGACCGGATGGGCGCGGACCCTGGTCGCGCTGACCCGCCGGGCCCGCACCGATGACCCCTCGGTGCGGGCGGTCCGGCGATCGCTGCACGGCCGATTCCAGGATTCGGCAGTTTCAGTGACGGATGTGCTTCACTGACCGGAGCTGGTCCCCGGGCCGGTCGGATGGGGATACTCGGAGCAGACGACCCGAAGAGGCCAGGAGGACCCATGGCGCCACGAGTAGCGTTGACCACCGACATCGGCGAAGGGCTGGGCCGCTGGAGCCTTGGTGACGACGACGCCCTGCTCGACATCGTCACTAGCGCCAACATCGCCTGCGGATTTCACGGTGGCGACCCGAGCACCATGCGCCGTACCTGTGCGATCTCGGTCAAGAACAACGTTGCGATCGGCGCCCAGGTGAGCTACCGCGATCTGCACGGCTTCGGCCGTCGCTACATCGCGGTCCCCGGCCCCGAGCTGCGCGACGATTTCCTGTATCAGATGGGCGCTTTGGAGGTGTTTGCGCGCCTGGCCGGCGGTCAGGTCGACTTTGTCCGCGCCCACGGCGCGCTGTGGACCGTCGTCATCGACAACACCGAGCACGCCAAGGCGCTGGTCGACGCGACACTCGAATTCAACCCGAAGATACCGCTTCTCGCGTCCCCGGGCTCCGAGGTCTGGCGCATCGGCGAGGAGGCCGGCCTGCGCATGATGGCCGAGGCGTTCGTCGACCGGGCCTACACCCCCAGGGGTTTCCTGCAGTCCCGCCTGGAGCCCAACGCCCTGCTGACCGACGCCGATGCGGCCGCGGCGCGGGCCGTGCAGATGGTCACCGAGGGGCAGGTCACCGCCAACGACGGCAGCCGGGTCGCGGTCAACGCGGAAACGCTGCTGGTGCACTGCGACACCCCCGGCGCCGTCGACATCGCGCGCAAGACCCGGGCCGCGCTGGAGGCCGCGGGGATCGAGCTGTATCCCATTCGGTGACCCGCGATCCGGTGTGCCCGCCCGCATTACGGCCGTGCGGGGACGAGGCCTGGCTACTGGACCTCGATGACAACCGGTCGGTGCACCGCTGGGCGGCCGCGGTCCGCCACGCCGGGCTGCCGGGTGTGTGCGAGGTGGTCCCCGGGCTGACCACGCTGCTGGTGACGCTCGACCCGGGGGTGACCAGCGCGGCCGAGCTGCGGGCCGGCCTGCAGCGGCTGGTGCCGGGCCCCGGCGATGCCGACGACGCGGACTGCCACATCATCGAAGTGTGTTACGACGGTGCGGATCTCGCCGAGGTGTCCCGCCTGACCGGGCTCACCGTCACCGAGGTCATCGCCGCGCATACCGGCACGCCGTGGCGCGTCGCGTTCTGCGGGTTCGCCCCCGGCTTCTCCTATCTGGTCGGCGGTGACCCGCGGCTGCGGGTGCCGCGGCGCGATGAGGCACGGATCCGGGTACCCGCAGGCGCCGTCGCGATCGCCGGCGAGTTCTCCTCGGTCTACCCGAGGGCCTCGCCCGGCGGGTGGCAACTCCTTGGCCGCACCGACGCGGTGCTGTGGGACGCGTCGGCCGACCCGCCGGCGGTTCTGCGTCCCGGTGCGACGGTGCGATTCCGCGAGGTGGGCCGATGACCCGGCTCACCGTCGAATCCGTCGGCGTGCTGGCGCTTTTGGAGGACCACGGCCGGCGTGGCCTGGCCCACCTCGGGGTGGGACAGTCCGGCGCCGCCGACCGCGCCTCCTACGATCTGGCGAACCGGCTGGTCGGCAACCGGCCGGGGGCGCCGGGGATCGAGGTCACCCTTGGCCGCATGACGTTCACGGTGGACTCACCGGTGCTGATCGCGGTGACCGGCGCCCCGGTCCCGATCACCTGCGCCGGCCGGGGGCATGGCCTCAACGCGGCCTTCACGGTGCGGGCCGGTGAGCAGGTCACGCTCGGCGCCCCCACCGAGGGGATGCGCAGCTACGTGGCCGTGCGCGGTGGGCTGGTCGGCAGGCGGATGCTCGGATCGATGTCCTGGGACACCATGGCGCAGCTCGGGACGCCGCCGCTGCGGGCGCACGACGTATTACCCGTCGGCGACGACGCGGGGGATTGGCCCGCAACCGATCTGGCGCCCACCCCGACGTTGAACGCCCGCAGGCTGACCCTGCCGCTGCGGCTCGGCCCGCGCGACGACTGGTTCACCGACGAGGCCCTGGCCCGGTTGGCCGGTGACGAGTTCACCGTGACCCCCGACACCGATCGGGTCGGCATCCGCCTCGACGGGCCCGACCTGGCCCGCCGCCGGAGCGGGGAACTCGCGAGCGAGGGTGTGGTACTCGGCGCCCTTCAGGTGCCGACCAGGGGTCGCCCGACGTTGTTCCTGGCCGATCGGCCGGTGACCGGCGGCTATCCGGTCGTCGGCGTGGCGCCGCGCGCGGCGGTGAATCTGGCCGCTCAGGCCGTTCCCGGGACGCGCATCCGATTCACGCCCTTTCGCGAGGAACTGAATGTCAATCAGTGACAAACGGGAGCCGCTGAGTTGGCTAGTGCTGACATGGAATGGTGCGGGTGGTCTGGCATAACGTGGCGCCACACCAGCCCTCACGAGCAAAGAGAGAGGACGGCGCCCATGCCCGCGACTTTCGGGTTGGCCGTTGAGAACTTCACCTCGGCCGAGAAGACACCGCAGATCGACGAGCTGCTCAACACGGCACGGCGGGCCGAACAACTCGGGTTCACCTCGTTGTGGGCGTGGGATCATCTGTTCCTCGGCAGCCGCCAGCCCTTCCCGCAGCTGGAGGCGCTCACCACGCTGGCCGTGCTGGCAAGCCACACCAGCACCATCACGCTGGGCACCGGCGTCCTGGTGCTTCCGATCCGGGATCCGGCGCTGCTGGCCAAGACCGCCGCGACGATCCAGGCGGTCTCCGAGGGCCGTCTGCGCCTCGGGGTCGCCGCAGGCTGGTACGAACGCGAATTCGATGCCACCGGAACGCCGTTCAGGAATCGGGGCAAGATCTTCGAGCGCAACCTGGAGATCTGCATGGACCTCTGGACCCGCGATGAAGTCACCGGCACCTGGGACGACCTGGAATTCCGGCGGGTCAAGATGCTGCCGCTGCCGCAGCCGCGGCCCCAGGTGCTCATCGGCGGCTACGTCGACCGGGTGCTGAAACGGGTCGCCACGCTCGGCGACGGCTGGCTGACCTACTTCTACACCGCCGAGGCGTTCGCCGAGTCCTGGGCCAAGATCACCCGGTTCGCCGAGCAGGCCGGCCGCGACCCGGCCCAACTGCACTCGCTCAACCAGCTGCCGATCTGCATCGGCTCGTCCAGGGAGCAGGCGCAGGCACTCACCGGGCCGTGGCTGGCGTCCTACTTCGACACCCCGGAGTGGAGCAGTGCCACCCCCGACAGCGCGATCTGCGGAACCCCCGAGGACTGTGCCGAGCAGATCGCGGCCCACCTCGACGCCGGTGTCCGGGAGATCTGCCTGATCCCCCACGCGTATGACCCCGAACAGGTGGAGCGGTTCGCGGCCGAGGTGCGGCCGCTGCTGGGCAGTCTGGTGGCGGTGGCATGAGCGGGCGACTGATGTCGGGCGGGGTGCTCGAAGCGCGCCGGGAACTCGAAGGGCTCGACCGGGCCCGCGGGGACAAGGTCACCACGGCGGCCGACGCGATCCGCCGGCTGGTCCCCGACGGTGCGGTGATCGGAGTGGGCGGCACCAACCACGCCCGCACCCCGATGGCGCTGCTGATCGAGGTGTTGCGGCAGGGACGCACCGGGCTGACGATGACCCGGCCGCTGTCATGCTTCGAGGCCGAGCTCATGCTGGCCACCGGCACCGCCGAGCGGATCATGACCAGCTGGGTCGGAATCGGCCACGGCTGGGGTCTGGCCCCGGTGGTGCGGCAGCTGGTCGAGCAGGGCCGCCCGGTCTTCGAGGAGTGGAGCCATCTCGGTATCGGGTTGCGCTACAAGGCCGGCGCCATGGGAGTGCCGTATCTGCCCACGGTCAGCATGCTCGGCTCCGATATCGATGCGCAGCTGGGCCTGGCGAAGGTCACCTGCCCCTACACCGGGCAGCTCCTCAACGCCGTGCCGAGCCTCAATCCCGATGTGGCACTGATCCACGTTCAGCGCGCCGATCCGCTCGGCAACGCCCAGATCGACGGCTATCAACTGATGGACGGCGATCTGGCGCTGGCCGCCCGCCGGGTCATCCTCACCGCCGAGGAGATCGTCACCACCGACGAGTTCCGCAGCGATCCGGCCCGCACCGCCATCCCGGGTTTCGCCGTCGATGCCGTCGTGCACCAGCCGATGGGCGCCTACCCTCACGAGTGCTATGGGCGCTACGAAGCCGACCTCGACGAATTCACCGCCTATATGCACGCCGTGAAGGCGGACGGGATCGCCGGGGCGAGGTCGCACGTCGCCGGCCTGACCGCCCACCCCGACCACGACGCCTACCTGGCCTCGATCGACCCCGACCGACTGGCGACCGCACGGCGCACCGCGCAGGAGATGCTGCCCCGATGACCGATTCCCTGACCCGGCCGGCCGGGGTGCAGCACCCCGACGCCCGGCCCGACGAGATCATGACCATCGCCGCCAGCCGGCTCCTGGAGAACGGCAAGGTGCTGTTCGCCGGGATCGGTCAGCCGCTGGTCGCCGCCGCGATCGCCAAGCGCCGCCAGGCCCCGCACCTGACGGTGCTCCTCGAGGGCGGCATGATCGGCATCGAGCTGATGGCCGGCGAACTGCCCGCCTCCACCAACGAGGTGCGCGCCGCGGTCGGGGCGCAGATGCTGACCGGGGCCACCGACATCTTCCTGATGGCCCAGCGCGGTTTCTTCGACTACGGCTTCATCGGCGTCGCCCAGGTCGACCGGTACGGCAATGTCAACACCAGCCTGGTCGGTGACCCGGCCAGGCCCGCGGTGCGGCTGCCCGGCCCCGGCGGCGCCAACGACATCGCCTCGATGTGCAATGAGGTCGTCGTCGTCACCCAACACGAACCGCGACGTTTCGTCGAGCGGGTCGACTTCGTCAGCAGCCCGGGCTTCCTGTTCGGCGGAACCAGCCGACGCGACAGCGGGCTGCCGTTCGGCGGGCCCCGCTGGGTCGTCACCGATCTGGCCCTGCTGGACTTCGACCCGGAGTCCCGCCGGATGCGGGTGCGCGCGCTGCAGGCCGGCGTCACCCTCGACAGTGTGCGGGCCGCAACGGGATTCGAGCTGCTCGTGCACGAGCAGCTCGAGGAGCTCCCGGCGGTGGACGACGCCGAGCTGGTGCTGCTGCGTAACCTCGTCAACGGCGACGGTCAGGAGGAACCCGCATGACGGTGCAAGAGACGGTGTCGACGCCCGCCGAACGCACCCCGGCGAGCTGCTTCGAATATCAGCGGGCCGAATCGTGGGCCGACGCGATCGAGCTGCTCCAGCTGTGGGACGGTGAAGCCAAGATCCTCGCCGGAGGGCAGAGCCTGATACCAATGCTCAACCTGCGCTTGGCTTTTCCTGCGGCACTCATCGACGTCAACCCGATACCGGCGGCCGCCCCCCGCGTCGAGGGCGAGGAGCTCGTCATCGACGCCAACACCCGGCACCGGGTGCTGGTGACCTCCGATGTGGTGCGCGCCCACGCGCCGTTGCTGGCGCATGCGGTGCGGTTCGTCGGGAACGTGCGGGTGCGCAACCGCGGAACATTCGGCGGGACGCTCGCGCACGCCGACCCGACCGGTGAGATCGCCGCGGTCACCATGGCGATGGGCGGTGAGATCGAGGTGGCGGGCCCGTCCGGAACCCGCAGGATCGCGGCCGAGGACTTCTTCCTCACCTACCTCACCACCGCGACCGATCCGAACGAGGTGGTCGTCGGCGGGCGCATCCCCGTCGGCGGTGCCTGCCGGTGGGGTTTTCACGAAGTCGTCCGTCGCTACTCCGATTTCGCCACCGTGAGCGTCACCGTCATGGCCCGGCCGGCCGGGGACCTGCGGGTGGTGTTGGGGGGTGTGGCCGACCGCCCGCTGCTGGTCGACCGGGAGCTGCTGGCCCCGGCGCTGTCGGATCCGGGCAGCCCCGACCGCGCCCGCGAGAGTGCCGAGGCCATCGCGGCGTCGCTGGACCCCGACACCGATCTGCACGGCACCGCCGACTACCGGCGGCGGCTCGTCACGGTTCATACCCGGCGCCTGTTGCAGCAGGTGCTCGCAGGGAAGGGAGGCGCATCATGATCCGGACCCAGGTCGTGCTCCGGGTGAACGCCCGCGACCACGAGGTGTGGGTGCGCAACGACCGCACGCTGCTCGATGTGCTGCACGACGATCTCGGCATGCCCGACGTGCGGTACGGCTGCGCCGAAGGTGTCTGCGGCACCTGCACGGTGCTGCTGGACGGCGATCCGGTCAGTGCCTGCTGCCTCTACGCCGTTCAGGCCGAGGGCCACGACATCGTCACCCTGCGCGGCTGGTCGGATCCCCAGGAGGAACCGCATCCGCTGCAGAAATGCTTCCTGGAGCGCGGCGCCTCCCAATGCGGCTTCTGCACTCCGGGGATGTTGCTGACCGCGGCCACGCTGGCCGAACACAATCCGGACGCATCCCGCGAGGACATCCGTCACGAGCTGGTCGGAAATCTGTGCCGCTGCACCGGCTATCAGGCCATCGTCGACGCGGTCGAGGACTACCTGCACGCACCGGCCGTGGAGCGGGGAGGTGCCCAGTGACCACCGTCGAACCGGGAACCACCCCCGACACTACCGAACCAACCAGCGCTCCAGCCGAATTCGATCCCGACGCGGACTCCGGCCCCGAGGAGCGGGAACGCGACTTCCGGGTGGTGGGACAGTCACCCGCCCATCACGATTTCGTCAACAAGGTGCGCGGCACGTTGTTGTACGCCGCCGACTGGAACCTGCCGGGGATGATCCACGGGAAGGTGGTCCGGGCCGATATGGCGCCGGCGAAGATCGTGCGCATCGACACCTCGGCCGCCGAGCGGCTGGAAGGTGTGGTGGCGGTGCTCACGGCCGCCGACGTTCCGCACAACGCCATCGTCGAACACGCCAGCGGGGGACTGGGCGAACTGACCGTCGAGCAGCCCGTGCTGGCCCGGGACCGGGTCCGCTATGTGGGCGAACCGGTCGCGGTGGTGGCCGCCGACGACCCGGAGACTGCCGCCGAGGCCGCCGACCTGGTGGAGGTCGAATACGAACCGCTGCCCGGTGTCTACACCCCCGAGGATGCCCTGGCCGACCGCGCACCGCTGGTGCACGACGAGGGCAACGTGTTGGTCAACTGGCATCTGGAACGCGGCGACATCGACTCCGCATTCGCCGGGGCCGACGTCGTCGTCGAGGGCACCTACCGCAGCCAGCACGTCGAGCACGCCTACCTCGAAACCGAGGCGGGCGTCGGCTGGATCGAGAATGACGTTGTCACACTGAGGATTTCGACGCAAGTCATCGAGCACGCGGTGGAGATCGCCGCGATCCTCGGGCTGCCACAGAGTCAGGTCAGGGTGATCGCCTCCTATATGGGCGGCGGCTTCGGCGGCAAGGAGGATATGACCGTCGAACCCTATATCGCGCTGCTGGTCTGGCGGACGCGGCGCCCGGTCCGGATGATCTGGTCGAGGCAGGAGTCGATCCTGGCCAGCTCCAAACGTCACCCGTTCACCATGCATTACCGCACCGCGGCAGGCCGGGACGGCAAGATCCTCGCCGTCGACGCCGATATCGTCGGCGACGCCGGCGCCTACCCGTGCCTGAGCGCCCGCGTGCTGTTCGCCGGCGCGGCCCTGTCACCGGGCCCGTACAAGGTGCCCGTGGTCCGGGTCCGGTCCCGGGCGGTGTTCACCAACAACGTGCCCACCAGCGCCTTCCGCGGGTTCGGCGCCATGCAGGTGACGCTGGGCTACGAATCGCAGATGGACGCGCTGGCCGCCGAGTTGGGTCTGAGCCGCGAGGGGGTGCGCGACCGCAACTACATCGAGAAGGGGGATCTGCTGGCCGGCGGTGAACCCGTAACGACGGCCGTCGCGGTTCGCGAGACCCGCAGCGCCGCACTGGAACTGCTCGGTGAGCCGAGCCGGCCGAGCGGTCCCGGCAAGGTGGTCGGGCGGGGTTTCGCGTGCGGTATGCAACCGTACGGTCGCTCGATCTGGTTCCGCGACCACGCCGCCGCGTGGGTGACACTGCAAGCCGACGGCACCCTGCTGATCCGTAGCGGCGTGACCGATCTGGGTGCCGGTCAGGCCGCCAGCCTGTGCCAGATCGCCTCGGAGATCCTCGGCGTCGCGTTATCGGATATCAGCGTCTACATCGGGGACACCGCACTCACCCCGCCGGCCGGTGGTACCTACGCCACCCGTCAGCTCTACATGTCGGGCAACGCCATCCTGCGCGCCGCGCGCAAACTGCGCGACCAGCTCACCCCGGTTGCCGCCAAGGAGCTCGGGGTTCCCGAGGACGCACTGGTGTGG